>NZ_JADPGO010000020.1:0-73140 GCF_015668165.1 Blautia sp. 1001283B150304_161114_C9
AATCGCAGTAACCGATCTTTATACAAAACAACAACCTTTTCAACCTGATTTTGAGATATTCGCCTGATCAATTCCTGGAGCCCTTTTTTCTTATAATTAATTCCGGAACCGATATCACTTATTATCTCAAACGGCTGTCCTTTTGCCAGAAGATATGTTTTAACATTATCAATCTGTCGTTCCAGATTATCTTTCTGTTTATGACTGGAAACACGACAATACCCAATTGTAATGCGGTTTTTAGGCTTTACATTTATTACCTGGTTGAGTTGCTCATCAGAATAATATCTATAGCCACTTACTGTAGTATGATGCGGATGAAGTTTTCCATTGGCATCCCAATTTCGTAATGTCTGGGCAGATACGCCTATAATTTTTGAAAATTCATGTATAGAATAATATTTACTCAAAGAATCAACTCCTTTCAATAATATTCTACTCTAATATCTTATAAAACTCAACATATACTTATATGATTTTATAATTTATATTTAACTGTTAATTTCCTCCATCCATAAAAACATATCATTAATAATATAATCCAAAGAAATCAGAGGAAAATAACTTCACCTCTGATTCCGTTCTGTCAATCCTATATATTAATACACCTTCACAATCTCATCCAATCCTTTACGTCTAGGCCTCTTTGGCTCCTCTGCTGCCACACCCACAGCAATCACTGCCACTACCGTTTCCTCTTCCGGAATATCCAGCACCTTCCGAAGCTGCTCTCCATCTCTCAAACCCATGATCAAAGTTCCATACCCCAGTTCTGCTGCCTTCAGAACAAAATTTTCATTCTGCAATCCCAGGTCATAGCATCCCCAACCATTGCCCAATTCATTATCCGCAGTTTTGTCATTCTGGAAACCAGCTTTATCTTTTACAAAAGTAGTTACAACCAGTACTGCATTTTCAGCCTTACGGGCATTTCCCTCAGGCAGACATTCTCTGCGTACTCTCTCTGTCATCTCCTCAGACAATACACAATAATATCTCCCTGTCTCAGTATTCTTCCAGGAAGGAGCCTCCTGTGCAGCGCCAATCATCTCCATCAGTTCTTCTTTTGTGACCTTTTTGTCTGTTGCATATTTTCGAATACTTCTTCTTACTTCTATCAATTTCTGAAATTCCATCATCCAGTTCCTCCTGTTGTATTTTGGATTAAGCTGTTTTTAATATATAATAATGGGATATCCACCGTCAATATTTTCATAAATAATTGCAGCCTCTTCTTCCGGCAGATTGATACATCCATGACTTCCGTTTCCTGTCTTATAACGGTTTCCTCCAAAAGCCGACTGCCAGGGCGCATCATGCAGCCCCTGCCCGTAGACAAAGGGCATCCAGTATTTTACCTTGATATCATATCCGTATGCATCGCTGGTGAGCGTAAAAGGACTTGCTTTATAGGCAATGGGCCAGGCTCCCGTATAGGTATGTCTTTCCTCTGTAGGCGCCCCACTGACAATGTCTGTTTCCGTCACCAGCCCTCCATCTTTGTACAGCCAAAGGTGCTGTGCATCCAGACTTACCTCTATATAACTGCCTGCCAGATCATCCGTTCCGTTTCTCTGCATCCCCTTGCTGCTGTATACCGGTTCACGGACCACATTCTTGCCGCTTTTCAGATCAGAAAGCAGCTGGCTTAGCTCTCCGCTCTGATCAATCCTGTAACCATATTCATTATCCTCCACAGTCACATCCGTACCCATAGAGGTATGAAAGGTTCTGGGAACATAAATGGTATTGTATTTATTGGCAAGCTGTGAAATAAAGGTACCTGCCTGCTCCTGATCAATTATGATCTTTGTTCCCTGAATACTGATCCAGGAATTTACAGTTTTGGAATCCAGAGTCTCTGTCGTATTTCCAAAGGTATAGGTTATGGTAGCCTTGCGGTATTTTTTCAATTGTCCGTTTAGGCTTTTCAATTCCTTTTTCAATTCTTTTGAAGCCTTTACAGAAGGCTGCTTATATGCCTGCTGGTTCAGATCTATCTTGACTTCACCGGTGAGCAGCTGATCCTGAAACTCTGCTTCCAGCGTCTTGTCCACGTAATTTCGAAGACGTTCTTCATCAATCTGTGTCCCTGCCACCTGCTTTACTATAACAAATTTCTTGTTCTTCTTGCTATATCTGATCTCAGCATTTTGGGCTTCCGTTCTTTCTTTCTCTCCAAAATGATCTTCTGTCAAAGCAGCTTGTTCTGCTATCTCATCTTTGTTTACCTGATATTCTATTTCGTAATTTTTCCAAGAGGCCAGAAACGTCCTTGTCTGGTCACGCTGCTGTTTCAAAGCTGTAAGTGCAGACTGAAGTGTTCCCTCATCCAGAGAATATCCCAGTTCCCCTACAGTTGTCTGATATACCTGACTGCCATCCTCCCGGAAAACAACCTTTTTATCCTGAAATGCTTTCCGGATGGTCTGTCCGGCCTTCTCCACATTCTGACCGGATACATCCAGACCATATATGGTAATTTTTCTCCCCAGTGTGTCCGTATCCACTTTATGTATATAAGCCAACAATCCTCCTCCCAGAAATAAAAATACTGAAATACATATCCCCAGGATAACTTTTATCTTTTTCTTTCTGTTTTTTTCTTTATTATCCATTTCCCGCCCCTGTTCTTTTGTACTCTTTTTGAGCCTAATAAGTTTCAGGCAGGCTATAAAAAATGTTTTACAGTCTGCCTGAAAAATTATACCAGAAAAATATATGATTTTGTAATTTTTATTTATACCAAAATATTTGCATTACCTGGAATCCTCCCGGATTGCTTTTACCAGTTGATCCCCTCCCTGTTCATACCATTTGCTTACGAATTCATCAAAATAGGATATGGGGCGCTTCCCCATAATAATCTGGATAAAAGTATTCTTCTCCAGAGTACCAAGAGTCTGAGGAATTTCCAGATTTGAAGTTTGCAGATAGATTTTCTCAGGAGTCCTGTAATCCGATTTCACCAGAAGACCTACTGCAGAAATGCGGGACTTGTAAGCTGCCCAGTCCTCCACTGTCACATTCTGCCCCTCCATATAATTTCTGCAGGCCTGATAGTAGGATTTCTCAATAGCACTGAGTTTCTCTTCTTCCATATCTCCTGCAATTACCTTCTGAATATGCTCTGTCACACGATAAGTGGCTTCATTGTAATCCACATTGATCACCAACGGCCTTGCTGTAGGATCCACATTCAGGGCAAAATAGCTGTTCATTTCATCTGCATCCTTTGCTTCATACCTGGTATAATCAAAAAGTACACTCAAAATCTTCATTACAATTTCAGGATGCTCATAACCTTTTCGCACCACTACATATTTGTTGTCTCTGAATGTAGAATAGGTTTCTGCCGTTTTCTGTATTTCTGCCGGAAAATAATATGGCTCCCAGTCAGAGTCCGGATCTTCTTCATACTCATCCATAAGAGGATTATTAGGCGTCCACCACAATCCGAAAAACGCCCCGCACTTTCCGCTGACTACCAGATCCCTTAGATTATTCTGGGCCCGCAGTGCAAAATTCTCATCCAGAATTCCCCTTTCATAAAGCTGGTTCAAATATTCCAGTGCATTCTTCGTCTCTTCTGTAAGAGAACCATATACCACTTCTCCATTCTCACCCTTTTGCCATCTCTGGGGATTGGCTCCGAATTTCTGAAAAATAGGGTCAACAGAATAACTACTACTCGTAGTTCCCACCAGTGAAGTATCACATACCAGTCCGATAGAATCTTCTCCAGGTGCTGCACCCATTCTGTTTTTCTGAAAAGCTTCAATAACATCAAAAGCTTCTTCCAGAGTCTGCGGTTCTTCTAATCCCAGCTTATCCATCCAGTCCTTACGAAGCCAGAGCAGGCAGGGACCATGATCAATAACAGTCTCAGGCATTGCCATCAGCTTCCCGTCATATTTCACAGAATCCAGAAGCTCGGTTCCATAACTGGAATACATAGCTTTGATTCTGTCTGTAGTACAGGATTCATACACCTCTGTCAAATCTTCTATCAGATCGTTTTCCACCATTTCATCCAGCATTTTCTTGTCCGAGATCACCATGACATCAGGGAGCATCCGATCTTTCACAATCACATTGACAAATTCATCATATCTGTCTTCACTTTCCATGTATGTGTTCTCATTCTGGATATTCAGCATCTTTTTCAGATAACGGGTATATTCATTATTTTCATAAGTCTGTCCCTGGGGCAGATTAGAATTATTGGCACCATTCATCTGGGCAAGAGTATAGGTCACAGTTTCAGGATACTTTCCATAGGGAGTTGTCCGGGCTTCTTCCCAGTCCCCGGATTCAGTTTTTTTCTTTTCCTCAACCCCATCCGCTTTTTCTGCTTTCTGCTGTGTCTCCTTTGTTGCTTTATTACATCCGCTTTGAAGCAAAGTTATTCCCAGAATCAGAATTACAAAAAGCTTTTTTCCTGCCTTTGTCACACTCTGTATCATCATGATGTTTCTCCCTTTGGAATCCGCATTTCTACTACTGTTCCCTTACCTACACTGCTGGTGATACGAATTTTATATTCCTCTCCGTAAAGCAGACAGATTCGATCGTTCACATTTTTCAGCCCATACCCTTCTGCCTGGTAAGTAACCAACGATTCTGCCACTGACTGTTCCATTCCCATTCCATTATCTTCTACCCGGAGAAGTACTGCATCCCCGGCATCCAGAAAGGACAGCTGCAGGATTTTATCTCCTTCTTCTTTTACATCCAGTCCATGCTCTAATGCATTTTCTACCACTGGCTGCAGGATCAGTTTAGGGACTTTTTCTGCTTTTACCTGCGGATCAATCTTCCACTCTACTGTAAAATCATTGTCATGCATCACCAACTGAATAGACAGATAAGCTTCAATATTACGGATACAATTCTCCACAGTTACCATATCCTCTCCCTTGCTCAGAGCTGTACGATAAAAAGTAGATAAATCCAGAGTCACCTTACTGATTTCTTTCTGACCGCTCTTAATAGCCATCCAGTTAATAATGGAAAGAGAATTATACAGAAAATGGGGATTGATCTGTGCAGTAAGCGCTTTCAGCTCAAATTCCTTAAGAGCTATTTTGTTTTCGTAAACTTCACTGATCAGACGGTCAATCTCCCCCATCATCCTGCGGAAGCTTCTGATCAGAACCCCCACCTCATCCTCTGCATCGCTGGTAACCGTAACCTCTCTGCTTCCATGATTTACCTGATCCATATTTTCCGTAAGCATTTCGATCTTGCGGGTAAATAATCTGGAGAAAGCCATACCCAGAATAAAAATGATCAGTACACAACCTGCGATCAGCGGAATCTCAGCAAACAACATCTGATAAACTGATTTTTCTACAGATTTTTTAGTTTTATACAGATAAAACTTCCAGCCCGTATTCTGACTGGTACTATTTACTGCTACATATTCTTTGCTGATCTGCTCTAAAATTTTATCCGATTCCCCTAAATCTGCCAGGTCATTATCCTGAATGTTCTCATCGCGGTACACAATATTCTGGCTCTGATCCAGCACCATAGTTCCAGATTCTTCTGAGATAATATTTTTCAACGGTTTGAATATTTTATTGTAATCCAGAGTAATACACAGAACCGCCGTGCGGTTTCTTCCGTCGTAAATATTTCTCACTGCCGCAATCTCCGGTTTTTCCGTATTTACCAGCCACTGTACCTGCACTTCATCATTCAGCTGGCTGCTCCACCATTCCTGTCCTATCTCATCCATAGGTACAAGAGTATATTCATGTCTCACTTTAATACTGTCTGCAAAAATCTGTATCTGATTGATAGCATCATGATAGGATTTAGGCACTGTGAGAAGAGGATCCACAATCTGGGTATATTTGGCATATGCCACATAATTATCCATGTTTTTCTCATTGATCATTTCTTCAATATCCGGAGAATAGGTAAGATAATTGATCAGTCCTGTATATACTTCGATCTGGCTGTCAATACTTTCTCTGGTCTGTTCCAGGATGGATGAGGTATCCTCCACTTCATTATGGCGCACCAGCCTGCTCATACTGTTATGGCTGTACAGAGCAAGCATCGTCATAGGCACCAGACTGGATGTCACCAGCAGGATTGTAAGCTTATGACGGTATTTCATATCTCTAAATTTCTTTCGGATTCTCTTCATCGTCACCTGTTCCTTTCCTGTAGGACTCAGGGCTGCTTCCGTAATATTCCCGGAAGCTTCGACAAAAATAGGATACATTGGAGAATCCTACTTTTTCACTTACCTGTGCCACCTTCATATTTGTGCTGCACAGAAGCTCCTTTGCCTTCTCCATACGGAATACCCGGATAAAACGGTTCAGGTTCATTCCTGTTTCCTTTTTGAAAATAAAACTCAGATATCCTGAGGACAAATATACCTTTTCTGCCAGCATCTCCAGGCTCAGATCCTCTCCGTAGTGCTGATAGATGTAATTTTTCACTGCAGCCACCTCATTTCTGGATTCACTCATAGAACGTTCCAGAAAATTTTCATACTCCCGGATATTCTCCTCAGTAACCTGAAGAATCTGTGAAATATCACTGCAGTTGTACAGTCTGTCAATCTCCTTATCCAGGCGGCGTTCCTCTGAAAACTGTGTTTCCTCAAACAATGCCTGGATCACATTGGAAAATACAAATTTAATATACATAGCCGAAAACTGGGTACTGCTTTTGTATTTGTCCGTAAGGCACTGAAAATGGACTTTCAGCTGCTGAATGTCCTTTCTGCTGATGTCCTCAGAAATTCTCTGCATCAGCTGGGAATCCTGGACAGCCTTGTCCACATGACTGTACTCTTCCTCCTCATTGGAGAATACATGATTCTCCGGATGATAAAATCGCTCCTCCATCTGCTGTTCCAGCTCTGTCATGATCTCAGGCAATGCTTCACAGCCCTCAAACTTCCTGCTTACTGCCAGATGAAAGCTTCCCGGATACTGGCGCTTCATCACAGTATACAGCTGATTAGCTACCAACAGATAATCGCAATATACATCGTTAAACAAAAACAGAGACTGTCTGGCATTCAGATTCAGATAGAAAAATATTCTCCGCAGTTCCTTGCGCATATCCTCTGCCAGATTCTCATCTGCAGTATCAAAAAAATTCTGGGAGGATTCCACCAGAATGGCACAGTGCCACTGATTCCAGGTATCCAGGTTGATCATTTCTCCGGCTTTTTCCAGAATTTCTTTTTTTCCTGTGTAAATATAATTCTGGAGAAAATACTGCTGGAGAAAATCCTGTTCCTTCTGATCTCTGATCTTGCGGTTTTTATTTTTGTCAATTTCACTGCGTACCTTTTCCAGTGTTTCACTGAAAATATCAGGATCCACCGGTTTTAAAACATACTCCTTCACTCCATAACGGATTGCCTCCTGGGCAAAGGAAAAATCGTTATAGCCACTAAAGATCACGATCTGCAGCTCCTCTTTTTTCTCTTTTGCCTTCTTTGCCAGTTCCAGGCCATCCATATGAGGCATTTTAATATCTGTCAGTAGTATATCTATCTCCTCATTTCTCAAGATTTCCAATGCCTGGCGCCCGTTGGAAGCCTCAGAAATCTCAAATTCTCCCTCTTCCCTGGAAAGCAGAAATTTAATTCCCTCTCTCTCTATTTTTTCATCATCAACCACTAATACACGATACATAGCTTCTAACCTCCTACCCCCTTATATATACAAATAAAGATAGTTCCTGCAATTATGGAACTATCTTTATTTTCAGTCACTTATTATCCATATCAGCCTGCGTCTGATACTATTTTATCATCCTTTTACTGCACCTGCAACAACACCTTCAATAATATATTTCTGGCATACCAGGTAAACAATAACGATCGGGATAATATCGATCATAATACTTGCCATCATCGGTCCCATCTGTACATGACCGAAGCTTCCGCGGAAGTACTGTACTGCCATAGGAATTGTACGATATTTCTTAATATCCAGTACCAGGGTCGGCAGAAGATAGTCATTCCATACCCACATCAGCTGAAGGATTGCAGTGGAGATAATGGTAGGCTTCAGAATCGGGATCAGGATCTTGAAAAATACCTGTAACGGATTACATCCATCGATCAGGGCAGCCTCTTCAATTTCCAGCGGGATTCCCTTTACAAAACCGGTGAACATAAATACTGCCAGTCCTGCACCAAATCCCAGATAAATAATACAGATATTATAAGGAGTGTTCAGTTTCAGTGTATCTGCTGTCTTTGCCAGAGTGAACATAACCATCTGGAAAGGAACTACCATACTAAATATGAACAGATAGTATAAAATCTTGGAAAGCACTCCATTTACACGGACAATGTACCATGCACACATAGAGCAGCACAGCAGGATCAATACTACTGACATAACTGAGATTACAAGGCTGTACCAGAAAGATTTCAGGAAATCCATCTGTGTTACGCTGGCTACATAGTTTGTAAATCCATTCCATATTTCACCCAGAGGAAGTTCAAATACTCCTGTAGTTGTAATGGCTGATTCCTTTTTTAAAGAGTTTAAAAGGATCAGTATAATAGGATAAATCCAGAAAAGGGACAGTATGGTTAATATAATTGTAGGAATAATACTTTTCTTTTTATTGTTTTCCATTACTGCTGCACCTCCTTAGATGATGTTGCTTTAAGCTGAATCAGAGCAATGGCTACAACCAGAATAAAGAATACAACTGCTTTTGCCTGACCGATTCCCTTCCACTGTGGTCCGCTTCGTGCATAGAATGTATCATAAATATTCAAGGCAAGGAGCTGAGACTGCTTGGCAGGATCTCCACCTGTAAGAGAAAGGTTCTGGTCGAACATTTTAAATCCATTTGTCAGTGTAAGGAAAGTACAGATTGTAACAGACGGCATGATCATCGGTAATTTAATCTTGAACAGAATCTGTCTGGATGTAGCTCCGTCAATCTGTGCCGCTTCGATAAGGTCAGGTGAAACATTATTCAGACCTGCCACATAAATGATCATCATATATCCGATCTGCTGCCAGCACAGAAGGATCAGCATACCGATAAATCCGTTCTTTGCAGACAAAGCCAGCAGCGGTTGTCCCCATTTGGATAACAGACCATTTAATAAGGTCTGCCAGATGTATCCAAGAACAATACCACCAATCAGGTTTGGCATAAAGAATACAGTTCTGAATGCATTGGTGCCCTTGAATCCCTTTGTCAGTGCCAGTGCAATGGCAAATGCCAGAACATTGATCAGAATACTGGATATAAAGGCAAATATCACAGTCAGCCAGAACGCATGACTGAAAGTATTGTCAAGTAATATTTTCTGATAGTTTGAAAATCCTACAAAAGTAACATCCTGCACTGTGGTAAATTTACAAAATGAAAGGTAAATTCCCCAGATAAACGGCCATAAAAATCCGATTATAAATGCAGCCAGTGTAGGCAGGACGAAAATCGGCCACCACTTTTTGATTGTTTTTCCTACCATGGTAAATCTCTCCTCTTCTTCCCATTCTCTGCTTAGAATCTATAAAAGGGAGACAGGAATCTCTGCCTCCCTTATTTTTTTATTCATTATTCGGAAAGTGCCTTCTCTGTTGCCCAGTTGTCAACAAACGCACTCTTAACATCATCCCAGGAGCCAGATCCTGCTGCATATGCTGTAAGAGCAGATCCAAGAGTATTTTTCCACTCTTCAGATGGCATTGTTGTAAAGTTCCATGATACAGGTGTCAGACCAGCTTCTGTATATTCTGCATCCTGTTTTACAAATACATTGCTTGGTGCCTCTGCTGTTTTGAAAGGAATTGTGAATCCCATGTCTTCAGCCATGGATTTTGTTCCTGCTTCAGAGGTTACACACCAGTTCATGAAATCAAGTGTTGCTTTTACATCAGCTTCAGATGCATTCTTATTTACACACCAGTAATTCTCTGTACCGGTTGCAAGACCTTCGTTTGCATCATCTACACCAAAGTAGATTGGGATCATAGCCAGCTCGTCATCTTTGAATGTTTTGGAAAGTTCACTATATTCCCAGGAACCATTCTGATAGAATACTGCTTCACCATTTACAAATTCATTTCTGGAGTCATCTGCTGTTTTTGCAGAAAGCTCAGAACCGTCACAGGTAGAATCTGTAATGTAAAGATCAAATACGTTCTTGTAGTTATCAAGGTATGTACCTTTAATCGCATCTGTATCATCGATTCCGTCTTCTTTATACTCATAGTAGATTGGAAGGTTTGCAAGATGTGTTTTAAATCTCCAGTCAGAGGATCCGTCCATACCTGCAGAAGTAAATGCTCCCTTAATTCCCAGATCATCTTTTTTGCTCTGGATATCATCAGCAACTTTCTTTAAATCATCAAAGGATTTAATATCGTCCAGAGTATATCCTGCTTTTTCAAGTAAGGTCTTATTTACGATCAGACCATAGGATTCGATTACATATGCGATTCCGTCCACTGCATCTCCATCCTTTAAGCTGTAGGAATCAGATGTCAGCTGTGAGTAAATATCGGAATCTTTCAGATCATAGCAGTAATCTTTCCAGTTTTTCAAACCAACCGGTCCGTTTACCTGGAATAAAGTAGGTGCATCACTCTTTGCCATTTCTGACTGAAGTGTTGTCTCATACTGTCCGGAAGCTGCTGTAACAACAGTTACCTCTGTACCAGTTTCCTCTGTGTATTCTTTTGCCAGGTTCTGCCAGTCTTCATCCTGCTCTGGTTTGAAGTTTAAGTAATAAACCTTTCCGGCGTCATCAGCCATTGCCGGTACTGCCGGGATCATAGTTGCTGCCATAAGTACTGCCATTCCCATTGCTGTTACTTTCTTCATCTTCATAATCGTTTTCTCTCCTTTTCCTATGATGTTTTCTGTTTCTTAACTTGAGTATATTGTAAATTTTTCAGCAGGATTTCGCCATGATAAAAAATCAAGAAACATGATAAATTTTTCAGATATTGATTTTTTTATATATACATTTTTTTATATCATAAAAAAGAAGAAAAAAAACAGACCCCGTCAGGTCAATCCTGTCAGAGTCTGTTCTCTCTTTATGCCTTTATGTCTCAGGCTTTGTTAACTGATCCGAATAATTCCATTTTTTCCTTAACAGTAGCTTTGATTGCTTCGAAGCCAGGTGCAAGAAGTTTACGCGGATCGTATCCTTTACCCTGCTGATCTTTTCCTTCTTCGATGTATTTACGTGTAGCTGCTGCGAAAGAAAGCTGGCATTCTGTGTTTACATTGATCTTGGATACGCCAAGGTCGATAGCTTTCTTGATCATATCTGCCGGGATACCTGTGCCACCGTGAAGTACCAGAGGCATCTCTCCTGTCAGTTTCTGGATTGCATCCAGAGTTTCAAAGCTTAAGCCTTTCCAGTTAGCCGGATATTTTCCATGGATGTTACCGATACCTGCTGCAAGGAAATCAATACCAAGGTCTGCGATCATCTTGCATTCCTGAGGATCTGCGCATTCGCCCATTCCTACAACACCGTCTTCTTCACCACCGATGGAGCCAACTTCTGCTTCCAGAGACATTCCGTGTTCAGCAACGATCTTAACCAGTTCTTTAGTTTTTGCAACGTTTTCTTCGATCGGGTAATGAGATCCGTCGAACATGATGGATGAGAATCCTGCTTCAACGCATTTTAAGCATCCTTCATAGCTGCCGTGGTCAAGATGAAGAGCTACAGGAACAGTGATGTTCAGTTCTTCCATCATTCCGTTAACCATACCAACAACTGTTTTATAACCTGTCATATATTTACCAGCACCTTCGGATACACCAAGGATTACAGGAGAGTTCAGTTCCTGAGCAGTTAAAAGGATAGCCTTTGTCCACTCAAGGTTGTTGATGTTGAACTGTCCAACTGCATAATGACCTGCTTTTGCTTTTTTCAGCATTTCTGTTGCATTTACTAACATGATAAATTCCTCCTAATCTGTAGTAACTGTGTTCATTCTCAGTTACCCTAATCAATCTCCGATATGGAATTACATCTATATCCAGATATGGTTATATTACCAGATTTCTGCTTTTTCGTCTACTCTTTTGCCAAAAAAATGACAAACAAAATTCCCCGGAAGATATGCAAAAAAGTCCGGCAATACACAATATATAATAATTTTCTGCAATTTATAAAAAAGTGCTTGCATTATTTAAATATTTCATATATAATAAATTTCGGTTTAAGGATGGATTCCCGAGTGGCCAAAGGGGGCAGACTGTAAATCTGTTAGCAACGCTTTCGAAGGTTCGAATCCTTCTCCATCCATCAAAAGGTTCAGACATTTGTCTGAATCTTTTTTTTGTTATATTATAAAGCGGCAGCCCCTTCTTCCGCAAGAGGCTGCCGTCCGGGTCAGGCGGATAAGATCATCCGCTTCGCATTTTGTTAATTTTTATGATGTAAGACCACTGCGCCAAATGCCGGCATTGTGATCTTCAGAATTCCGGCTGCTGCTGTGTATTCTTTACATTCTTCCGTAAATCCCACTGCAGATGTCATGACAACACGTTTCAGCTTTGTATCTTCCAGACGGCTGATTCCTGCCTGTTCTAACCGTATCTCCACTTCCCTGCCTTCTTCCTGATTATTTACGATCACAATTATCTGTTCATCATGAGAAAATCTCGCATAACAAAGTCCCTGATAATCATTCCAGAGAAATCCCAGTGATCCCGTTTTTAACACTTCATATTTCTTATGGATACGGATCATTACCCTGTGGAAGTCGATCATCTGATAATCCTCACGTCCCCAGGGATAAGTACGTCTGTTATCCGGATCTGTGAATCCACAGAGTCCTGCCTCATCTCCGTAATATACAGTCGGTGCGCCCGGCCAGGTCATCTGGATGGTAACCGCCTCACGCATAACTGCCGGATTTACTCCCTCAGATGCCGCCTCCGGACCTGCATAGGAAATTCGTCCTACCCTGTGATTGGTTCTGGTCAGGAATCTGGAATGGTCATGATTTGACAATTCATTCATGGCTGTCTGAAGTGCAGACATATGAAGCGCTCTCATGTGCGTTTTCATAGCTCCGATAAAAGCCTCACTGTTTCCTAACAGGTCTTCACGATACTCGTCACTGTGCTTCTCCATACCTGTCAGGAACCAGGTCAGCGGCTCCATAAATGCGTCATAGTTCATGACTGTATCCCATTCATCACCTTTCAGCCAGCCTTCCGGATTACCGTAATGCTCTGCCAGGATAATGGCATTTGGATTGGCAGCTTTCACTGCCTTCCGGAAATCTTTCCAGAACTGATGGTTAAAATCATTGCTGTGTCCCAGATCCGCCGCCACATCCAGTCTCCAACCGTCTACATTATAAGGAGCAGATACCCATTTCTGTCCAACACGAAGAATATAATCATAAAGTTCTCTGGAACCCTCATAATTTAATTTAGGCAGTGTATCGTGTGCCCACCATCCATCATAGGAGGTGTTATATGGCCATGCATTAGGATCATTAAAGGAAAAGAAATTACGATAGGGACTGTCCGCAGAAACATAAGCTCCTTTCGGATATCCTTCCTGATTCTCATAAATACGTTCTCTGTCCATCCACTTATTAAAAGAACCGCAGTGATTGAACACACCATCCAGAATGATCTTCATTCCTCTTCTGTGGATCTCTGCTGTCAGTTTCGCAAAAAGCTCATTACTTGCTTCCAGATTCTTCTTATCTGTCACACGTTTGATATATTTCCATGCATGGGAATTATCATCGTCATCTCCAAGAAGGATTCCCTCATTACAATCTTCTACAATCCTGCCGTAATGTGGATCCACATAATCATAATCCTGACAGTCATACTTATGATTACTTGGAGAAACAAAGATCGGATTTAAATAAATAACCTCGACTCCCAGATCCTGCAGATAATCCAGTTTGTTCATAATTCCCTGCAGGTCACCGCCGTAAAATTCACGCACACCCATCACTGCCGGAATCTTATTCCACTGTTCTACCTGTACACTCTTATCTCCAATATAATGATATTCTCCGGTCACAACATCATTGGTAGGATCTCCGTTAAGAAAACGGTCTACATAAATCTGGTACATTACCGCACCTTTGGCCCACTTTGGAGTATCAAAGCCCGGATAAATCTCAAAATCCATCCTGCCCTCATGTTTCATACAGACTCCCTGATTATTGTAATAACAGGTTACCCATCCATACTGTATCTCAAAATAATAACGGAAGATGTCCTCTCCAATCGTCACCTGGGCAGAATAATAATCAAATCCGTTCTCTGTCCCGCAAATCTCCATCTGCACACGCTGCTCCTGGCTTACCAGATATACAGAATCCACATTATTTCTCTGGGTACGGAATTTGATCGTTACTGTATCTCCTGCCTTTGGTTCTGCAGGTATTCTGTAATATTCTGTTCCGTCACTGAAAAGCGCCTCTTTATTAAACACAGGACGCATATTCAGGATGTACTGCATTCTTTTTTTTATATCTGCTTTTTCATGTTCCATTTCCGTCCAGTCCTCTCTGTCATTTATCATTTTATTATTTTATCCTAAAATAAACCATCTGACAACCATCTGTTTTTCCCAAAAATACTTATATATTCAGTGATTCTGCACAACCATTCATTCTGTCACAGTATTTCGGACTGCCGGATTCCGGCGAAGCAGATATTTCATTGCTGAAAATAACGTAAACAGTAATGATATTTTAAGACAGTAAAAAAGCCAGCGGGATAAGCTGGCTTTTTTGGAGAAGGTATTTCTTCTTATGGGGTGTAGCAAAAACTATATAATGTATTGGGGGGTTTTTACGGTTTATATAATACCATGAGGCAAGAGAAAAGTGTGCACAAACTTCACAAAATTTGGCACACTTTTTTGTATACATTATATACTGTTGTTTTCTGTTTCCGGATTTTCTGTTGTAAAAAGTGCTTCAAATTCGTCTCTGTGCACCTTTTCCTTCTCGAGAAGAAGACTTGCACACTTGTGCAGAACATCCTCATGTTCCAGAATAATTTTCTTTGCCTGGTCATGACATTCACTGATAATACGGCGGATTTCTTCATCAATGGACTTGGCAACATCCTCACTGTAACTTCTGGTATGAGCCAGGTCTCTGCCGATAAATACCTCGTCATCGTCATCACCATAACAGATAAGACCAAGTTTATCAGACATTCCGTATTTCATAACCATACTTCTGGCTGTCGCAGTTGCACGTTTGATGTCATTGGATGCACCAGTCGTAATATCTCCGAAGATAATTTCCTCTGCTATGCGCCCGCCTAACAGTGTCATAATATCCTGAAGCATTTTTCCTTTGGTATTAAACATCTCATCATTATCCGGAAGAGGCATGGTGTAACCTGCTGCTCCCATTCCTGTCGGGATAATGGAAATCGTGTAGACAGGATCCATATCCGGAAGTACATGAAACAGGATCGCATGTCCGGATTCATGATACGCGGTGATCTTTTTCTCTTTCTCAGAGATCACCTTACTCTTCTTTTCTGCACCGATGCCTACTTTGATAAAAGCACCTTTGATATCAGACTGAAGGATAAATCCTCTTCCCTTTCTCGCTGCTTCAATGGCAGCTTCATTCAGAAGATTCTCCAGATCTGCACCTGTAAATCCTGCTGTTGTTCTGGCAATCTGAGCCAGATTTACATCCTCTCCAAGAGGTTTGTCCTTGGCATGAACGCGGAGAATTTCCTCTCTTCCCTTCACATCCGGACGTCCCACTGCAACCTTACGGTCAAAACGTCCCGGACGCAAAATTGCAGGATCCAGGATATCCACGCGGTTAGTCGCTGCCATCACAATGATTCCCTCATTCACACCAAAGCCATCCATCTCTACCAGAAGCTGGTTCAGTGTCTGCTCTCTCTCATCATGTCCGCCGCCCATACCGGTTCCACGCTGTCTTGCAACCGCATCGATCTCATCAATGAAAATAATACATGGTGCATGGCGTTTGCCTTCTTCAAAAAGATCTCGCACACGTGATGCACCTACACCGACAAACATTTCCACAAAGTCAGAACCGGAAATGGAGAAAAACGGAACTCCCGCTTCTCCTGCCACTGCCTTTGCCAGAAGTGTCTTACCAGTTCCGGGAGGGCCTACAAGCAGCACACCTTTCGGAATCCTTGCGCCTACTTTTGTATATTTCTGTGGAGATTTCAGGAAATCTACCACCTCTACCAGATCTTCCTTCTCCTCCTGCAGACCTGCTACCTTGTCAAAAGTAACTTTCTTATTATCATCCGGAGATGACATTCTTGCGCGGCTCTTGCCGAAATTCATCATCTTGGCATTTCCGCCGCCACCGCCACCTGCCATCTGGCGGTTCATCATCATGATCAGAAAGATCACAAGGGCACCTGTGAGAAGAACCGGAAGCAAGGTTGTCAGAAATACATTGTCTCCGGGTACATCCTGAGTTGTAATATCAATATCGTATTTATTCAACAGTTCGATTGCCTGATTGACATCTGTCACATAAACCTTCTTCTGACCGGAGTCAGTAGTATCTACGATCACAGAACCTGTAGGCACTTCTCTGTTCTGTTGAATTGTCGCATCAACCACTTTGTTGTCTTCAAGAGCCTGCTCCAGTTGCTTCTGTGTGTAATTACTCTGGGAAACCACCTGGTTATTCAGATAAAAATAACCGGCTACCAGTGCAATGATCAGCACCAGATACAGACCAATTCTGCTTGGCTGTTTATTCACTTACTTAAATCTCCTTTCAGTCTTCCCCCAGTTCCACTACTCCTATGAATGGAAGATTCCTGTATTTCTGTGCATAGTCCAGACCATAGCCAACTACAAACTCATCCGGGATGTTAAAGCAGCAATAATCAACTCTTACATCTCTGACTCTTCGCTCCGGTTTGTCCAGCAATGTACACAGACGGATGCTGTTTGGATTTCTCTGCTTCAGAATTTCGATGAGATAACTTAATGTTCTTCCTGAGTCAATGATATCCTCTACGATCAGAACGTCCTTTCCTTCCAGTGGCTGGTCAAGGTCTTTGACGATCTTTACAACACCGCTGGACTTGGTGTCATCACCATAACTGGATACAGACATAAAGTCAAGAGAAACCGGCACTGTGATTCTCTTTGCAAGTTCACAGGTAAAGAATACACCACCTTTTAATACACAGATTAAATGGATTTCCTTGCCTGCATAATCCTTGCTGACCTTTGCTGCGATCTGCTTAATACGGGAATCTACTTCCTCTTCGCTGAGTAAAACTTTGATTTTCTCACTCATTTTCGTTTCCTCCTTGGTAATTTAATACTAACACCTTCCTGGTTTGGGGGTTAATTTTATACCTCTCATTCATCCTGCTTCCCACCATCCAGAGGATTTCTTTTCCACATGCGATCAGCGGAATGCTGTCTCTGTATTCCGACGGGATTTTCTCATCAATCATACAGCGGTTCAGCTTCTTTGTGTTCCCCTGCGCATTGATAACCATATAATCTCCTGTCCGTCTGGTGCGAATATACGGATTCTTTTCTATTTTATCATAATCCATCCATTTCGTATACTTTTTTTCTTCAATCTTCTGACCTTCATACAAAAATATTTCTGCCGAAAAAATTCCCAGCGGACTGGTCACAGTCCCCGGAATTCTGATTTTCCATTCCCTGTCTGATATATTTTTTCCGCAAACTGTTTTTCCGTTTTGGATATCTGAACCTTTATGCTTTTCACCGATCATCCCGGCTGACTTCTCCTCTCCGTACCGACAAAGTCTTACTCCCTCGTAATCTCTTCTGGCTTCCATGTGATAAGGAAGGCTGATCCGTCTTCCAGTCTGCATTTCATAAAGTTCCAGAACCTTCTCATAGTGAACAGCCGCCAGATCCTTCCGTCTGCCTGCCAGCTGTTCCATCGCCTGTTGTAATGCATAAACCTGAATGATCTGAGGCTCCATAAAAAATTTTTCAGTAAAGTAATATTCCTTACCTTTCTGAAACTCGCCCAAAACCAGGCAGCTCTGCTGCGTAAGATATTCCTCTGCCTGGGAAATCCTTGCCGCAGTCTCTGCCATATGTGCCGCTGCCTTTCCATTGACCTGCTGTTCCAATATAGGAAGAATATGATGTCTGATTCGGTTTCTGGTATATTCATCTGACAGATTGGTGCTGTCCTGAATATGAGAAATCTTCTTTTCTTTCAGATACTCTGCAATTTTGTCCCGGCTTAAGCACAGAATCGGGCGGATAATCTCTCCGTCTACAGGGCGCATGGTGCATAGTCCCCGCAAACCTGTTCCTCTGCACAGATTATGAAGCATAGTTTCCGCAAGATCCTCCTGATTATGCGCTAATGCAATTTTTATCTCACTGTCCTTTCTCCCACAGACGGCAGCTTCCCTCTGAAAAGCTTCTTTTCTTACAATCCTTCCCGTCTCTTCCTCGCCCAGCTTCCACTCCCGGCTCAATCCCGGAACATCATAACAATAAACAGTACATGGAATCTGCCACTTCCGGCATATGTTTTCCACAAAGCTTTGGTCCCTGTCCGCTTCCTTTCCACGTATTCCATGATGTATATGGACCACTCTCAATGTAAAATCCAGTTTTCCCTGAAGCTCCTTTAAAATGCGGAGCATTGCCATAGAGTCACTTCCGCCGGACACTCCTGCCAGGACCACATCATTTTTTCCGATCATCCTGTTTTGCTTTATATAAGCAAGAATTTCTCTTTCCATTTTTATCCTGATTTCCTTTTCTATCTTAGAGCATGTCTGAAAAATCATTCCCGCAATCTGCACGCCCCACTTTGCGGGATATTTCACCCGAATTCAGTTGCCGTAGCCCGCTACGGCGCCCTCATCCGGGCAAAATATCCCACAAATTGTGACGCACATCTTGCAGAAAGCCTTTTTCAGACACGCTCTAGTATCCGCAGCATTATTTTTTCCACACGCCTGCCACCAGCACTGTCATATCATCCCGTGCATGATAATCGCTGTATCCCAGCACCCGTTCCAGTATTCCCCTGCCGAAATCTTTCGGTGATTCCTCATGAACATCCATAATGATTTCTTTCATGGTTTCCTCCTCTTTCTGGTCAGGCAATGCATCCAGGACTCCATCTGTCATCATGATCAGGTAATCCCCATGGTACAGCTTTCTGGTAGCTGTCTCAAAATCAATCTGCTGTACAAGCCCTGCGGCCAGACTTTCAGAAGTAATAGATTCCACCCAGTGATCTCTTTTGATAAATGTAGACGCTGCCCCCGCCTTCAGAAAATTGCAGATTCCTGTATACAGGTCCACTGCGCAGATATCCACTGTAGAAAACATACCCTCCTCTCCTTTGAGTACCAGAGCAGAATTTACCATCTTTGCTGCCGTTTCCTGGGAAAATCCTGACTCCATAAACTGTTCCAGAAGTTCCACAACTGTCTCGCTCTCCCTGCATGCTTCCATCCCTGAGCCCATGCCATCCGAAAGGCACATAACAAACCTGCCGCCATCCTCCTGTCTGCATATATAATTATCTCCGGAAACCTTCTCTTCTTCTCTGGTAAGCCTGGCTGTTCCATAGAGAACCTGATAGCTTACATCCTCAGCAAAATGTACAGTGTGATATTCTCCGTTTACAATACATCTGCTCCCATTTACAGGTACCATGGAAATTTCACAGTATTTTGAAAGAAGCTGTGCGATCTCTGTCATGGAAATACACTGACCGCTTCTGGCACGCATGGTGAGAAAAATCTGTTTACGTCCTTTCACCTTATTCATCATCCATGCCCTGCGAAGGATCACATGGCTCTTTCTCAGTCCCTTGCGAAGTTCTTCTTCAAACTGCGGCGTTACTCGCTCCAGGTCATACAGATCACTGGCTACGTTCTCCATGATATGTGAGACTTCCATAAGCTGCTGTGCTACTGCCAGCCGATTCTCGATCATACGGTTATCCCACATCAGGTTCTGCCTTTCTTTCTGAAAATTCTCTGCAACCGTCTCATAATACTGTACGGAACGGGGACATATGCCTGTCCAGTCAGCGCGGATGCCTCTGACATTTTCCTCGTTTCCACTCTCCATGGAACGTACCAGTGCCTCCACTCCTTTCACCAGTTCCTGACTGTGTTCTCCCCAGCAGATTTCCCTCTGATAGCATCTGCTGCATACCTTTGCATTTGTATCCTCAATGATCTGCTCAACCTGCCTGCTGCTCAGATAATCTTTCCGATAAGGCATCCCGTAGAAAGTATCTGCCAGTTTCTGAAAAGATGCCGCATACTTCTCCACCCTCTCTTTCTGAGGATGGCCCTCCTGCAGAGACGGCAGTTCTTCTGTATCCGGCAGATTTTCTGCTAAAATAGTTTTTGCCATGTCCCGTATGATCAGCATAATGCTGATAACGAGCATGGCAATCATCCATTCCTGCATATTCTCCCCTCCCCTTATTCATTCCCTGTATATAGCAGACTACTGCATTTTTATCAGAGAATTTCAATAACTGTTCAACAGTCCTCTCTTTCACAAAGTACTAAACAGTTACAGATATTATATGGAAGGGTTTCTGAAATATCTGTCAAACGCAGACGAATCCTTCGCAAAAGTTTTCGACATTTGTTACTGCTGTTTCTTAAAAACAGTCTCATTGTCCTTCACAAGTCCCAGTTTCTCTCTGGCAACCTCTTCTGCATATTCGTCTGTCTCCATATATTTCTTTAATTTATCAATTTCTTCTGTACGTGTCTGCTCATCTTCAATCTGTTGCTGAAGAGTGGCGGCCTTAGCATCATATCCTGTGAGGCGTTCCTTAAGGTCATTACTTTCTAGCATCAGTCCTCCCAGAAGGACTAAAACAACCAGCGCAATCGCAATCATTCCAAGAGAGTTATACCCTACTTTCTTTTTTTTCTTCCTTTTCTTAGAATTACCCAATTTGCCAGCCTTCCTTTTTTAGCACATTTATACGCTTTATACCACAGAAGTTTACATCTTTTGACCGGAAATAGCAACCATTTTATCAAAAATTTAATAATTATTACAGGAATCTCCATAAGTTTCGTACAGCATTTTACAAAAATATCTCCGAGGACCCTGTTGCAGATATACGCTCCGGATAAAAAGCCTAAAACCATAAAAAAACGCAGGATTCCTTCATTGCTCCTGTAAATCTCCGAAAAAACAAAAAAGGCACAACAAAGCCAGTACAAAATATCTTCCGTCCCGACAGCTTTATCCGAATGTGCAAAAACATTCCTGAATGCAGCCAGCAGATCATAACACAAAAGGAGAACAGCACCCACAGCTATTGTCCGGAGCAGCAGAAGTAATTCATGATGAATAAATGCACTCATCTCTCACCGGAACATCCTTTTAAATAAGGATTCATCCCTGTTATCTGTATTCTTTGACAGATAAGTAAGACTGTCCACTTTTCCTTCCAGATCTACTTCTCCCTTTTCCAGATCAAGCTGCTTCACATGAAGCTGTTCTCCCTTTATTACAAGTTTCCCTGCCTGTGTAAAAAGCAGGATTTCTTTTTCATCAAAGGATTTAATATCCTTTACCCCGGTAATTCTCCCGTTCTGACGGTTTTCCAGCATCAGGCTGTGAGTTGAAAGTATCTTCTTCTCTTCCACAGACGCCTCCCGGTCACAGCCTCCGGAAACTATGACCTGCCAATCTATTACTTATCAGTAGTTTATGTGCCGGAAAATGGAAATAGACAATAAAATGTTAAAAATTTATATGTTCCCACTGCATAAATGCAAAAAGCTGCAAATTACCATCCGGAATCAAAGATATTTGTACATACTCTCTACATCTTCTTTTTTGACAGTTTCTTTTACATCCAGTACTTCTACTTTGACATTCTTACTTCCGAACTGGATTTCAATAGTATCTCCCATCTTTACCTGTACAGATGCCTTGGCAGGCTTATCGTTGACAAGAACTCTTCCTGCATCACATGCTTCGTTTGCCACTGTACGGCGTTTGATCAGACGTGACACCTTTAAGTATTTATCTAATCTCATATTCTACTCCTGTAAATGTTCTGTAATGGATACTCACGAATTACTCCTCCGGAGTATCAAAAAAGGGGAACTTTCGTTCCCCCGGTTATCGCCTTTATTATTTACCGTTAACCATATCTTTTAATGCTTTTCCAGCTTTGAATTTCGGTGATTTAGAAGCTTCGATTTTCATAGTTTCACCAGTCTGAGGATTTCTTCCCTCGCGAGCAGCTCTTTCACTTACTTCAAATGTACCAAATCCTACTAACTGGATTTTTCCGCCATTTTTCAGTTCTTTAGAAACGACATCAACGAAAGATTTCAGAACGTCTTCTACGTCCTTCTTGGATAAGTTTGTCTCTTTCGCCATAGCTGCTACTAATTCTGTTTTATTCATGGTGTTTCCTCCTCTAATGATCTCTTTCTTGTTTGGTGGCATCTGCCAAAAGCGACAGAGCTCTATCCTCTATATATATACCTTTTTCCCCATATTGTCAAGGTTTTTCGTAACTGTTCAGCTCTGTGTTACTGAGGATAATCCCTGAAACATTCCTCTGCAAAATTCTCCCAGATTTCTCTCTGTCTGATAAGATTCTGAAGCTTTTCCACATTTTTCTCTGAAATCCACACCTTTTTGTGTGAATAATAATAATTTGCCAGTTTCCAGTATTTTTCAGGATAAGTGAAACGTACACGCAGATTTTTCCACTCTTCTGCCGAGATTGGACGGATTTTATGATATTCCCTGAGCATTTCCCCTGCCAGTTCCAGATTCCAGTTATATTTCTCCAGTATTTTTCTCATAAAACGATACAAATCTGCTACCTGAATATCAAAACTCCAGTGACCAAAATTTGTGACTGCCGTCCCCAAATGATCACCTTTCAGCATCAGAATATTATGCTGATTATATTCTCCATGACATACCTGTCCTTCCCGCCATGCCCTTTCCCTGAGATCATCATAATCCGTCTCGTCCAGAAGCTTTACTGCATACTGTGCCCTTTCAAGAAACTGCTCCACACTTGCCAGATAATTTTTCTCAAATACATTGGATGCTCCTTTGTTCCGTATAAATTTGCGTATCTTACGAAGCTCCTGATTGTGCCGAAGATATTCCTCCCTGAGAGATCTTTCCCTGTATTCCTCCACAGGTTCCATTTTCATTAAAATATGTAACCTTGCCAGTGTCCGGACACTTTTTAAAATATCTTCCCGGGATTTTGTGTCACACTCTTTTCCTTCATACCAATGCTGGAGTGTAAACCTTTGTTCAGTTTTATCTTTGCTGACCAGACTTTC
Organism: Blautia sp. 1001283B150304_161114_C9; assembly: GCF_015668165.1. NCBI lineage: Bacteria > Bacillati > Bacillota > Clostridia > Lachnospirales > Lachnospiraceae > Blautia > Blautia sp. 1001283B150304_161114_C9. Next base: position 23,323 of record NZ_JADPGO010000020.1, read on the forward strand.
CTGATTATTCCGCAGAAAATAATCGGTATTTATACCATTTTCCTGAAGTTTCATCAAAAGCTCCTGCTGTTTTTCCAGCTTTTTTTCAGAACCGTGAAATTCCCTCAGGATCAGAAGTCCCTGAGCTGTATAGCAGAGTAAAGCTCCTCTTGTCCTTGCAGAACGGTCTGCTGTCAGCTCATACTGAGCCAAAGTGCCAAGTCCGTAATCATACAATGACATATCCCCCTCTTAATCATCTTAATTCTTTCTATACATATGAAGAAAATCCGGTGGATATACCCCCGGATTTTCATAGAGCCACTGTTATTTACTATATTCTGATATACTGACCATTCCATAAAACTGCACTATTTCTCATCAAGCAGACCCAATAATATCTCTTTCTGATTCTTCTGTGGATCGGCAAGCACTACTTCCAGAAGATGGTTCAGCGTTTCTCCTATTTCACGCCCCGGCTTATAACCGGCTTCAATCAGATCTTTCCCTGTCACTGCCAGAGTTTTTAAAGATACACACTGATGTTCATTAATGATCGTCTCATAAGCCTCTTTCACCTTATCCAGACGTTCCTGCTTCTCTGTGCGTCTGTAATCACTCTGTGCCAGCATATCTGCCTGCTGCACTTCCAGATAATACGGGAAGAGATCCTCACCGATACGGTTCACTGCCCTGCGCACTGCCTTTGTCGTTCCATCCGGTCTGTCATCATGCCATTTTACCAGACGGGTTACCTTGCGGATCGTATCATTATCGAATTTCAGCCTGCGCAGGATCTGTGCAGCCATCTTTTCTCCCGCAATCCCATGCATCTTGAAATGATCTCTTCCATTCTCATCTGTTTTCCGGACAACCGGCTTTCCAATATCATGAAGCAGCATGGTAATCCTGAGAACTTTATCTGCGCGTACATGACAGAGACTGTGCAGGATATGCTCCCCTACTGTGTAACAGTGGTGCGGCGTATTCTGGGATGTTGTCATACATGCATCAAACTCCGGAAGAAATTCAGCTGTGATCCCGGCTTCATAAGCCACCCTGAGATAATCCGGATGAGGAGACATCAGAAGCTTCACAAGCTCTACCTGAATCCTCTCTGCACTGACATGCTTCAGATTCGGTGCCAGAACCTTCAGTGCCTTACGAGTCTCTTCTTCAATAGTAAAGCCCAACTGCGCACTGAAACGGACTGCACGCATGATCCGCAGTGCATCCTCTGTAAAACGCTCCAGCGGGTTTCCCACACAGCGGATGATTTTTCTTTCAATATCCTCCAGTCCGCCGAAAAGGTCCACCAGTCCTGAAGAAGGATTGTATGCCATTGCATTGATGGTAAAATCCCGGCGTTTCAGGTCTTCCTCAAGGCTTGCTGTAAAGGTGACCTCTTTGGGATGTCTGCCGTCCTCGTACTCACCATCTACACGATAAGTCGTGACCTCATATCCTTCTTTTTCCATAAGAACAGTCACTGTTCCATGTTGCAGACCTGTATCCACTGTTCTGTGAAACAAAGCCTTGACCTGCTCCGGCTTTGCGGATGTGGTGATGTCCCAGTCATCCGGGCTCCGTCCCAGAATGGAATCACGCACACAGCCGCCTACCACATAGGCTTCATAGCCTGCTTTTTCCAGTATATGCAAAATTGTTTCCGCGTTTTTCGGTATTTCCAGAATCATATGACCATCCTTATCTTCTTCTATTTATTCTTAACCCCGAAAACCGGCACTCAGATATCTCTGCTGCCGGTTTTCTTTATTTTCTTATTGATTAGTATGCTCTTCCCCAGTAAACCATCTTCTTGGCAGGTTTTCCACAGCATACGCAGACATCACTTAAATGTTCCTGCTCAAACGGCATACATCTGGATGTAGCCTGAACATCCTCTTTAATCTTGTCCTCACATGCGCGGTCACCGCACCACATAGCTTTTACGAAGCCTGGTTTGTTAACAATAGTATCTTTGAACTCTTCATAGTTTGTAGCAACATAAGTATGGGAATCTCTGTGCTTACGTGCACGCTCCAGCATATCTTTCTGGATTGTTTCCAGGATTTCCTGTACTTTTTCCACAAGCTCATCAAATGTAACAGTATATTTCTCTCTTGTATCACGACGGCAGATCACAGCCTGACCATTCTCGATATCCTTCGGACCGCACTCGATACGGATCGGGATACCACGCATTTCCTGCTCTGCGAATTTGAATCCCGGGCTCTTGTCTGTGTCGTCTACTTTTACGCGGACTCCTGCTGCTTTTAATGCTGCAAACATCTCATCTGCTTTCTCAAGAACGCCTTCTTTTCTCTGCTGGATCGGAATGATCACTGCCTGTACAGGGGCGATTCTCGGAGGCAGCACCAGACCACTGTTATCACCATGTACCATGATAATAGCACCGATCATACGTGTTGTCATTCCCCAGGATGTCTGATGTACATACTGAAGTTTATTTTCTTTATCTGTATACTGGATGCCGAATGCTCTTGCAAATCCATCGCCAAAGTTATGGCTTGTACCGGACTGAAGAGCTTTTCCATCATGCATCAAGGATTCAATTGTATAAGTAGCTTCTGCACCGGAGAATTTCTCCTTATCTGTTTTCTGTCCCTTGATAACCGGGATTGCAAGTACTTCCTCACAGAAATCTGCATACAGATTCAGCATCTGGATAGTACGCTCTTCTGCTTCCTCGGCTGTAGCATGAGCTGTATGGCCTTCCTGCCATAAGAACTCACGTGAACGAAGGAACGGACGTGTTGTCTTTTCCCAGCGCACTACAGAACACCACTGATTGTATACCTTCGGCAGGTCTCTGTGGGACTGGATTTCTTTTGCATAGAAATCACAGAATAATGTCTCTGATGTTGGACGTACGCACAGACGCTCCTGAAGCGGATCCAGACCACCATGAGTTACCCATGCAACCTCAGGTGCAAATCCTTCTACATGATCTTTCTCTTTCTGAAGAAGAGATTCCGGAATAAAGATTGGCATGTACACATTCTGTACGCCAGTCTCTTTAAATCTTCTGTCCAGTTCATGCTGGATATTTTCCCAGATTGCATATCCTGCAGGTTTGATTGCCATGCAGCCTTTAACGCTGGTATAACCGCAGAGTTCAGCTTTCTTTACAACGTCGGTATACCACTGGGCGAAATCCTCTTCCATGGATGTGATGGCTTCTACCAGTTTCTTGTTGTTTGCCATAATTGTTTCTCCTTTTTATGTGATATGTTGATCCTGACAGCGCATCAGGATATAGTCGCGGCGGAATGCATATTCTTCTTATTTTTCTTCTATAAATAAATTTCCTTATCTGCTTCACAGTACAAAAATCTGCTTTTTTATAATCCGGCAAAATCTGTCATATTATAAAAAACGAAAAAAAGAAGCCCAGCATCCCTCACAAGGGACCGAAAGGCTTCGGCGGTACCACCCTAATTAGCACTGTGCCCAAATGCCTGCACATTACTCGCTCTTCTTCCGATAACGCAGGAAAAACGCCGTACTTCAATTGTACGGAGCTCCGAGGCCGGTTCCATAATTCACGCACAGAATCCTTCCACCACTGTTTCACAGCCAACCGGCTGTTCTCCGGGACTCTTCTCTGGGATTGCTCCTTATGTACTATTCTCTTCATCGCTATATATATTTCGCATTTGATTATATTCTATTTGAAATAAATTGATGTGTCAAGAGTAAAATCGTTACTGTTCACACACCACTATTCCGCGAGGTGTTTTGGCATGAATATGCCAAAATCACACTTCTATTGTAATCTTACGTCCTGTCCGGTTATATTTATAATAACGGACCCCGGCTGCATCCAGCATTCTCTTAGAAGCGATCACTGCCGGCGTGTCTGCATATTTATCGCAGTCATAGACAATTGTCTTAATACCTGCCTGAATAATTGCCTTGGCACATTCATTACATGGAAAAAGGGAAACATAAAGCTTTGCACCTTCCAGACTTCCTCCCCTGTAATTAAGAATCGCATTCAATTCACTGTGGGTCACATAAAAATATTTCGTATGAAGACTGTCACCCTCTCTTGCCCATGGAAATTCATCATCTGAACAGCCCTTTGGAAAACCATTATAGCCCATGGACAGGATTTTATTATCCTCACTCACAATACAGGCTCCTACCTGAGAATTCGGATCCTTGGAACGCATCCCTGACATCATGGCAACTCCCATAAAATATTCATCCCATGATAAATAATCTGTGCGTTTATGATTTACATCCATTTCCCCAACCTCCCCTTCACATACTTCACCATTCATCCGCTTCATAAAATCAGCACATTGTCTGTTACTGTGAACGGAACGAACAGTAACCATTATCTGCTTATAACTGACACAGCCAGAACTTCACACTTTACTCTACAGTAATTCCCATTCATCATACATGTGAGAGAATTACTATAATCATGCAGGCTCTGGCTGTTTTATCATTTTTCTTATTTTATGACTTATTCAGTCTCTATCTGATTAATTCTTCTGATATGTCTCTCATCATTGGAAAACGGTGTATTCAAAAATGTATCCACAATCTTCAATGCCAGCCCAGGTCCTACCACTCTTCCGCCAAGTGCAAGGATATTGGCATCATTGTGAAGTCTTGTAGCCTCTGCTGTAAAACAATCTGTGCAGACTGCAGCTCTGATTCCTTTAAACTTGTTTGCTGTAATGGAAATTCCGATACCTGTTCCGCAGATCAGGATTCCCTTCTCACATTCGCCGTCAAGAATTGCATGTGCAACCTTCTTTGCATATACCGGATAATCTACGGAATCCAGACTGTCACATCCATAATCTTTATATTCAATTCCTTTCTCATCCAGATATTTCTTAATCTCCTGTTTTAATTCATATCCACCGTGATCACATCCTAGAGCTATCATTAATCTTCCTCCTGAAATTAATTTATTTTCTTTACCTCTTCAGCAGACTATTTAAATGAATCTTCATTATCCATCTGGCCATTACTGCTGATAAGATTATATAGTCAGGCATATATCTGCTTCACTACCTGATTATATCATACCACCTGTATGATCTTATGTCCCGCTGCTTTCAGCAGACGATTCATAATAGCCTGTCCCATTCTTGGTGTATAAAACGCTTCTGAATAAATAGACCTGACTGCACTCTGGTCAAAGTCTCGCAACACTTCATACAGATGATGCGCTATCGTCTCTTCTTCCTTCCGGCTTCCAATGCTGACTACCAGACCTTCCGAATATCTGTCCTTTGTCTCGTCCGTTGCAATAATTCCAACCTGCTCGCCGTGTGCTTTCGCCTCCGCAGCCAGCTCATTGATCTTCTTCACAACAGCTTCCTCCGGTCCCTCAACAATTGCCAGATCTGCCTTCGGTGCATAATGGCGATATTTCATACCCGGTGCTTTCGGACGCACTTTGCTGTCAGCCGCAATCAGCCCCTTGTCCATCCTTACATCCCCCAGAGTCTCCTGAAGCATCTCCAGAGAAATATAACCCGGACGCAAAACCACCGGCACATCCTCAGTAAAATCAACGATCGTAGACTCAAGACCGATTCCCACCTGGCCTCCGTCAATAATCATCTCAATCGCCTCGCCAAGATCCTCCTCTACATGCTGTGCAGTAGTCGGACTGGGTCTGCCTGAAGTGTTGGCACTGGGTGCTGCCACATAGCCGCCGGCAGCCTTGATCAGCTCCTGTGCAATCCTGTCGCTCGGAAACCGAACCGCCACACTGTCCAGACCACCCGTAGTCTCCTGTGGTACAAGATCCGACTTCGGAAGAATCATAGTCAGCGGACCCGGCCAGTACTTCTCTGCCAGGATCTTCGCCTTCTCCGGAACCTCCGCTACAATCGGAGCCAGCTTATCAAACTCTGCAATATGCACGATCAGCGGATTATCCGAAGGTCTTCCCTTCGCCGCATAAATTTTCATAGAAGCCTGCGGATTCAACGCATCTCCTCCAAGGCCATAGACAGTCTCCGTAGGAAATGCAACCAGACCACCCTGTTTCAAAATATCTCCACCACGCCGGATAGCTTCCATATCAAGCTTGTCCGCTTTCATGGATACAACTTCTGCTTTCATTATATTCCTGCCTTCTTTTCACTTCGTTAATTTCTTTTATTTATTACATTTTTACTATTCTACAACTGCTATTGTACACGATTTTTCAGGTTTTGTCTCTATATTTATTCATCTTTTACAAAGCTTGCAAATGAATCATAAAAGATTATGGATTTCTGTATCTGTAAATTTTACTTTTCTTCTCTTTACCGCCTAATAATTACTCTCCCAACCATTCCAACCAATAACCAGCGTAAAAAAATATTTCATTTCCTGTGCATTTGCAGGGTACTTAGATATTCTTAGCCGGCAAAAATCTGCGTTATGAGAAATCAGAGACACTGTCTGAGCCGCAGGCGAGTTTGGCTCTGATTTCTCATGCTTTTAGCAGATTTTTAGCGGCTTAGAATATCTTAGTGCCCGAAACCGCACAGGAAATGAAATATTTTTTTACGCGTCCCTTTTTGACCCAAACAAAAAATGGCGACACAAACTGCCGCCATTTTTCACTCCCTTACTTATTAACCTTAAGAATATAAGTACTATACACCTCATCCTGGAACACCACTTCTCCAAGTGACTTCAGCACATCCTCATTCAATGCCTCCCCATATTTCTCCCGTTCTTTCGATCCCACAAAAATATAAGAAACATCATACTCTTCCAGCAGCTCCTTCACATACTCCGCATCCAAAGAAGTATAAATACTCTCAATATCCGCGCTCTTCTCATTCAAGTCCGCAGTATCATCTCTCCACAGCCACTCATGCACATACCATCCCAGCACAGTCGGAAGCCCTGTCATAGCAGAAACACGCTCATAACCACTATAGCTGTCCCCGTTCGCCTCAAGCACAACCGGTGACCCTTTCACATTCTTCTTCAGCCATTTAATACCAGCCACATCCTCTGTGAAATCATTTGACAGGAAAGATGTCGCATTCAATCCTTTATATTCAGAAGGCTCCCATACCTTTCCAAACCACGCATACACACTGTTTCCAAAATAACCAAAGGTCCAGCAAAACAATACCAGGCCGATCACTGACACAACCTTAAACACTTTCTTACGTGCAGCCACCAGCATACGGAAAATACCATATCCCATGGTCATCCCAAACAGCATATACGCCTGATAAGTCAGCTTAAACATAGTATTCGCCCTGGCGTTTCCATTTTCGTAAATATCTCTTACATAAACCAACTCCGGAATCACGATCAGCCCGATTGCACAGAATCCCATGACAATCGCAAACAGATCCGGCACAGAGATTGCTTTCATCAGTTTATACAGACTTCTGTTCGCACCACCACGAAGCTTCTCCCAGATGATACAGATGATCAGCAGAACTGTCAGAACCACAGGCAGTCCCCACAAAATCAGCAGCTGATGGATCATAGAATGATTCTGCGCAATTCCCACACCTTTAAACATACTGTCAAACTGCAAAGTAAACGGCAGAGAAACAACGTATGAGATCACAATGATCTCCACTGCCTGAACCGCAGTCACTGCCAGAGTCCTCTTCACTTTACCATCAAACTGAACAATATTGGTAAACAACACCACTCCGCCGGTCACCACGAAATAAATAATAAAATCCCAGAAATTCGTAAACCGGAACATACCGATCATCACTGCAGCCAGCAGGATATGCGGAATCAACAGCTGTTTTTTCCAGAACTCTTTTCGTCCAGATTTCATGATCACTGCTTCTCTCATCCGCACACTTCGCATCCACGCATAAAGAAGTCCCACCAGAAACAGCACAAACATTACATTTACCACATGGGCATGGAGATCTCCCAGCACAAAGGAATAACATGGAAATTCATGGATTGTCTTGTCCGGCACATCCGGATTGTATCCAATATAACGGGTCGCATCCGGGAACCAGTAGCTGTCCGCTTCTCTTCCCTGCAGCTTCTGGAGCCATGGAATGATCTTACTGTAAACCACATAATGCATATTTCCCGCAATTGATACAGAAAGTCCTGCTATGATCCCGGACACAGCCGGCACACAACGTTTCTTTCCTGTCAGGCTTCCCTTAAGCCTGTCCACAGACATCTGGTGAACCAGTGAAAACGGAAGCACAAACGCAAATGCAGCCACAAAAGTACGCATCAGATTGTAAGTGAGTTCTACTTTACTGCCAGTCAGCTTCGTCAGAAATACTGCAAAATACTGTCCGCCATAATAATAATTGATCGTACCTTCTGAATACCACAGATCTCTTGCAGGAAGTGTCGTACTTCTCATCATGGCTTCCATGAAACCATAATCCATAAATTTCTCAGTTCCGTATGCCTGCGGACGGAATCCTGCAAAATAAGTCCACATCAGGAAAAATATAAAGAACAGAATTTCCTCTCCGTAAATCAGATCTACCTTTCCGGACGGAAAGCAGTCAATTCCATTTTTTCCCTGAAAATGATATAAAACCCCACAGCCAACAGCACATACAACAGACACACCGATACATGTCGCTGCAGTAAATGGCAGTATCTTCGCAGTTACCAGAAACCACGTAAGAAAACCTGTCACAGTAATCGCCAGCACTTTTGAAAACATCCAGCCTTTGTCCTCAAGTCCGGCAAACAGTCTCCCTGTCACAGGCATGGCAACCATTCCCATCAGAAATGCCAACAGCCACCAGGTCCAGAATGTCCATACATCTCCCTTTAACAGAAATGCAGACAGCCCTGCAAGAGCTGCTGCAAGAAGCACTCTCGGTGCCCATTTCTTCATCCGTACGTCCTCCTTAATCATTTATAAAATCATTGTGGTTACTATAATCTTACACATTCTCTCTTATCTCTGTAAATCTGTGATCACCCGGCTCATAATCATAAATCCGGAGTAATCCCCGTAATAATGCATTTGAGGATTATTCTGTTGTTTTATAGATCCGTATCCGTCCATCCTGAGTCTCATAAACCTTTTCATATGCTGCAGCAATTGTCTCCTCACGACATTCCTGCTGTTCAAATTCCGAACCTTCTTCAAACAGGATATATGTTATTTTTTCCTGTTGTACTGTTTTTTTCAATGTTTCACTGTCAGATGTAGTGTATATCGTTACAGCCTGTGCAGCCCTGTAATTCGTATCATAGCCTGCAGACCATGCGTAATATGGCCATCCACAGTAAAGCATAGCTCCGGACATCGTCACTTCATTCATGCTGTACTCAGGAGTAAGTAAAAGATCGTTTTTCTCCAGATTCTCCTCCAGCCATTGGGTCAGCTCGCTGTTCATATTTACAGTCACACGTCTGCCCGGACCATTTCCCTTTATGATCACCACAAAGTCATAAATCCCGGTCACACTCAGAGATATCACCAATACTATTGCCAGTATCTTTCCCATAGTTTTCTGTATCCCGGACTGCCCATTTCTCCCTTTCCAAAGACTGCATACTGCCCATGCCCAGAAAATCGTCAGAAACGCATATGATATCATGATATATTTATGGTTTACATTAATATCCGGTGTCATCAGAAGCACAAAAGCAGAAATCGCCGGAAACAGGAAACTCACAAGGATTGCTCTCTCCCGTCTTCTCATAAACCATACCATTAGTACCAGCCCAAGGAAAAAAACTCCACTCATCCAGAACAGATATTTCACAATTCCCGGGACAGTCTTATCCTCTGCCAGAAACCCCAGATAAATCTGAGGACTCATAGCACTTCCAACAATAAAAATCTTTGACTGAAGCCAGGAAAAGAAGATGGATACCCCCGCCATGACAGCGTAATCCACTTTTCCATCCGAGAAAATCGCAAAGCCACACAAAATCAGCAGACCACCGATCACTGCTGCCCCATTCCAGAACGCACACAGACCCAGAAACATTCCCATAAGCAGTGCCTGATCCAGATTTCTGCTTTTCCATCCTTCCTTCGAAAAGATTCTGTTTTTTATCCAGAGTATTCCTTTCTCTTCATGTGCCGTCCCGGCTTCCAGCCAGTCCATAAACAGATATAGTGCCAAAGTCACCATCAGAAGTCCAAATGCCAGATGCCTCTGATTAAGATAAACATTAAAGTTCCACAATCCCCAGTTCTCATTGACAGTATATCCGATAAAGGAAGTATTTTCTTCCAGGGTTTCCACAAGATTCCCTGCCTGGATATGCTCCCATACAAATCTGAAAAAAGCCATTCCGCTTCTGAAAAAGAACAGAAACAATGCCAGTACACCGCAGCACATTTTGCCTGTGATCCTAAGTGCAAGCTGATATAACAGCATAAGAAATCCCACAAGCGACAAGGTACTTACGATATTATAGGCAAAGTCCATACGCATTCCAAGATATTCCAGATTTCCTGTGAGAAACTGAAACATAAAATGATACTTTACATCTGCACCTCCATAATGAGGATACTGTGTGGGAAAATTATTTCCTGCAGAAAAAGAACGCATCATCGCCGTATGTGGTGCATAATCTCCATACACAGTCAGGCCGGAATACAGGATTCCGTCTTTTATATAGAATACATAAAACATCATATATGTAATAAATACAGTCAGCAGACCAAAGAGTAATATTTCCTTTTTTAATCTGCGCTTATCCTGTGTTTTATCAATATTCCATATCCTGTAACTTCCCTGTTTTCTGTATTTCTGTACGCTGAGCAGTATCATAATAACTGCTGCACCTGTCATCCCGATAATATTTCCATACAAAAGTGGATTTTCAGCTTTTCCCACAACACTGAAAAACCAGGAAATAATATATACCATCCAGGTCAGTAAAAGTGTTCCAACTCCAAAAGAAGCCGGAAGCATGAGCCAGATACGATTAATGCCTGACACACTCCTTCCCTCTCCTGTCAGCATTTTCGATGCTTCACAGCCCAGCATTCCTGCCAGAAGCAGATAAATAATTCCAAGCATAATTTCTCCCTGTACATTTCCCCGCCATGCAGATACTTCTATCCTCCCGGGGGATTTTATCAAACAAGTATCAGTATAGCAAAAATCCCTACTTATTAAAAGCAAGTTCACATAAATTAAACATTTTAAATTTTTTGTTGCTTCAGATATTGTTCAATCCCTTTCACTATAGCTTCCACTATTTTATTCTGATATTCTTCTTTGCAGAGAAGTCCGGCCTCTTCCGGATTTGTCAGAAAACCACACTCTACAATATTCAAAACACTTTCACTTCTTTTTAACAGATAATAGGTTTTATTACCTTTTGCCACACGAGGGCGTTTTACTTTCAGTCCCAGATTCAGTTCTTCCTGGATAAACTCTGCCAGATTCTTTCCCCGGACAGAATCTTCATAATAAAACACCTGGGGACCGCATACAGACGAATCCTGATAGCTGTTCTGATGAACACTTATGCACAGCACAGGTCTGTATTTCTTTATCATAGCAATCCTGCACTGCATATCCTGTGCTTTCTGATTTCTGCTGTCCTCCTCATAAAGGCCCTTATCTTCTTCCCTTGTCATGATTACAGAAAATCCTTGTTTTTCCAGAGAATCCTTTAATTTTACGGCAATCTGAAGATTTATCCCCTTTTCTTCCAGTCCGTTCACTCCGATCATTCCCGGATCCGCTCCACCATGTCCTGCATCTACCAGAATGGTTTTTGAATTTTCTGTTGAACTCATGGTCTCTGAAACTTCAGCTGCCTGTTTTGACAGAATGAGAAAACTGACAAGAAGCAGACACCCTAACATTAATTCCAGTCCATATTTTTTCAAACTAAAAACACCTCCTGAGACATCTTTTACAGTCTACGGGAAAATTCACTGTTCCTGTAGATTGGCTATAGCAATTCCATAAAATAATGCAATCAGTATTTCATAAAATTCTATATTAATATATGTTTCAGAAGATGTTTTTATAGCCTGCTGATGCAGAACTTTTAATTATTCAGATTGTCCGAAATTACCTGCCAGATTCCGCTGTTTTCAAATCCAAGCTTCCATGCAGAAACTCCTGCAAGGTCATATTTGGATACCAGCTTTACTTTCTCAGCAACTGACTGAGCATCCTCAAGCCAGATCTGATAGGTAGAATTATCTATATCATATTTTCCATAATTCTGGGAAGTGTTCTTATCCCAGTAGGTTTCCACATTATTATCTGCAATTGTCTGCTGTGCCTGATCCATACCGATTGCTTCACTGGTTACATTTCCCCCTGTGGTTCTCCACAGTCTGGTATAAAACGGAATAGCATTGATCACACGTTTAGCCGGAACCTCATCCAGTGTATCCTGGATTCCCTGTTCCACCCATGGAAGAGATGCCACAGAACCGGCTTCAGATCCTACATAATGCTCGTCATATCCCATGATGATCACATAATCTACAACCCTTCCCTGCTCAGCCCGGTCATAATGGCTTGTAAAATCCTCAGGAACCGGATTATCCACTGAAAGAACCAGATTATTCTTATGACACTCTATAGAAAGTTCTCTCAGAAATTCCAGAAAATGGATTCCCACATCCTCACTGAGAGATTCAAAATCCACATTAATGCCATCCATTCCCACATCTTTGGCTGCCTGAATCAACTGACTGATAATATTCTGTCTCGCCGCAGTGCTGGAAAGTGTTTCAGTTGTGCTTACTTCCTGTGTAAAGTTATCGATCAGCCCCCATACCTGAAGCCCCTTTTCATGAGCCTGTGATACATAATCTGCACTTGCGATGCTTGCAATGTTTCCTGAAGTATCTGTCAGATAGAACCAGGTAGGCGAGATCACATTCACACCTGTCATATTTGCTGTCGCATCCGCAAAATAAGCATTGGCATCTGTGGAAGTCACCTGATGCCACACCATATTAACCTTGCTGTCCATAGTAAGATAGGAGTACTGTTCCCTCTTAAAGCTTCGTTCAAATTTTGTCTTCTCTGCTTCTCCCACTTTCTTCTTATCTATATAACCGATATATCCGTCATCCGTAGCTACCTGATCCCAGTTCTCCATTTCTTCAATAAGACGAAGCTTTGTACCTTTCTTTACAGAAGTAAGAATAGCCGATTTAATTCCACCGCGGTAACGTATGCTTGTATTCTTCTTAACTGTGACTGTTTTTACATTTTTGAATTTATACTGTATGGCAATCCTGTATGGATCTTTTGTGATGTATGCATCAAGATCTGTAAATTCCTGCACATAAGTAAGATTCAGATACACTTTGTCATCTTTCACCCATACCTTATCTCCTGCCTCAGATGATGCACTCACAGAAGTCAGCTCCGAAGGTGTTGCATAAAGTATCTGCTGATTGGCAGAATCCCAGTAATATCTCTGGTTCAGATAAGTATTCACCACATCCAGTGGTAAATAGACTCTGTCTCCGTCCACCAGACCACGTTCTTCCAGTTTCTCAGTTCCAATGACCAGGGCAATCTCCCCATCTGCCATTTCTCCATAATATTCATTCAGATCCATTTTCTCAGAAGATGGTATGTACTTCATTACTACATGAGTGACAATTCCAAGAATCGCAACAAGAATGACCAAAACGGCAACTGCGATAACTGGTTTATACTTTTTATTCATAGTATTTTTCCTTTCAGTAAATATTGTGTTACCGGAAACAAAGCAGACAGTAACACGATCGCTATTGATACATCAGCTCACAGAAAGGTATTTCATATAGTTATTTTGAGTATGATGTACCAGTATTATCAACTGTATCGGTAACTTGATGATACTGGCTTAAGTATACCATAAAATATTACAATTGTATTGCAAAATCGTATTTTTCACAAATTTTTAAGATATGCGTAATTATATTCTTATGCTGCCCGAAGGCATTATGAACATCGGGGGGACTGGTTCAGAATCTGTTCGGGCAGCTTTCTCTTTTGTTATTTTTCTTTGACGAAATCAAAATCCACACGAGCGATCCGTCCTTTTTCATCTTCAACGTAATCACGCATGTATCCACCACCTTCTGCAATCTGACAGGCTTTTGCAATTGTTTTCGGATTACTGAGTATACCATTCAGATACAGAGAAATTCCCTGTTCACGATAACTCTTCAATTCTTTTTCCAGTGGTTTACGCATGCTCTTTTTGGTTGCCCGTGATATATTTTCCGTAAGCTTACCTCCCTTCTTTCATAAGATTTTTTAGAAAGCACCTTATCGGCTGTTGAAAAAACAATATCCCTGCACCTGTTTTATCGTTACTGTGAACGGAGTGAACAGTAACGTTTCAACTTCTTATCATCATGGAAATTTTACCTGTACATTGCCACAGCAGGAACGCTGCATGAAAAACGGCAATGAAGTTTAGAAATAAAAGATCACTTTGGTTAATGTTTCAGATCTTCGCTTATGTGAACCGCAGGTTTACTGCTTCTTCTGTTTTCATTATATCCATCTGGCAAACAGATGCAAGTGTTTTTCTTCATTTATGTATTTTTTTCTGTTTTGTTTCTAAAAATTTAATATTTTGGTTGATTACTTATCTTTACATTTTGCAGTTCTGTGTTATATAATATAGTGTATAAAATTTTATAAATTCACAGTCAGACAATAGAATTTTTGAAGTTACTTACAGCAATTTTCCAAAGACAGCGCATCTATGGCAATCCTTTAAAATTGCTGTTCAAAAAAACAATAGTAACTTTTAATTTATCCGTAATTGTCCGCAGCTTTCAAAAGTTAAATTTTCATTATCAGAAACACTTTTAATGGATTTTCACAGGCAATTATGAAGCTGCCAGATAATTCAATGTTATTCAGAATAGGATGTGACAACATGAAGATAGAAAAGATCAACGACAACCAGATACGCTGCACACTGACAAGAGAAGACCTGGAAAACCATCAGATCCGTATCAGTGAACTGGCTTACGGCACTGAGAAAGCCAAGAAACTTTTCCGCGATATGATGCAGCAGGCACAGATACAGTTTGGTTTTGAGGCAGATAATATTCCATTAATGATCGAGGCCATCCCGGTGAGTACCGAGAGCATCATCCTGATCATTACCAAAGTAGAGGATCCTGAAGAACTGGATACCCGTTTCTCCAAATTTGCTCCATTCAGAGGGAATGATAAGACAGATACTCTTCAGCTTGACGGTGCAGACAATATTATTGATATCTTCCAGAAGCTTTACGAAGCAAAGATGAAGAGTACTCAGACAAAAGATGGCAAATCTGCTCAGAATACCGGAGCAAAGGAAAATGACGATACTCAGGTTCCTGATGTAAATCTTATCCGTCTCTATGAGTTCGACACACTGGACGATGTGATTGCGGCCGCCCATGGACTGAACGGCTATTTTACCGGTACAAACACCCTGTACAAAGATCCGGCCGATGAGCTTTACAAACTGGTACTTCACCAGTCATCACTTTCTCCGGAGGATTTTAACAGGGTATGTAATATTCTTACGGAATATGGACAGGGAAAGGCTTTCTCTCTTTCAGGAGAAGCTTATCTGACAGAACATGGAGAACTGATTTCCGATTCTGCCCTTCAGCAGCTGATTCAGCTGTAATAATTTTCATAATTAAAAGAGCATTCAGTTTTCATCTGAAAGCTCTTTTCTTATACCATAGTAAATTACAGATTTCTCAAAAAAGGATGTCCTGAACTTATTCAGAACATCCTTTTTACATGTCAGTCTATGACAATTCAACAATTGTCATAGTCCATCATATGATTACCTTTCAGGAAGATTATTCTCCAAGAAAATCATTGATCTGGTTAACCAGTACATCAACATCCAGTCCATGAACCATAGCTGCTTCTTCGAGAGATTCCATCTGGGAAGATGGGCATCCAAGGCAATGCATTCCTGCTCTCATAAGAATCGGTGCGATATTTGCATCAATCTGAAGAAGCTGACCGATCAGCATGTCTTTTGATACTTTAGCCATTGTATATTTCCTCCTTAATTTTTCTTCATACTACTCAGCTTTTATAGCTTCTGATATTATAATACTATTTTACTCTGGAATCAACTGCAAACTTTTAATTTTATCGTTCCTCCCTGAAATACGGAAGTCCCAGCGCAGCAGGCGGCTGGTGTTCCTTTTTCTTTCGGAAGCTTGTGAATACCAGTACGATAATCGTTACCACATAAGGCAGTGCTTTAAATACTTCCTGCATGCTTCGTCCAAGTCCCGGGATATAAAGATACAGAATATAAAGAGCTCCGAACAGGAATGCTCCCCAGATTGCATTCAGTGGTTTCCATAATGCAAAGATTACCAGTGCAACAGCAAGCCAGCCACGATCTCCAAAACCATTGTCTGTCCAGGTTCCTCCTGAATATTCCATTACGAAATAGAGTCCGCCCAGACCTGCCAGACCTGCACCGATACAGGTTGACAAATATTTATATTTGATAACATTGATACCTGCTGCATCTGCAGTTCCCGGATTTTCACCGATTGCCCTGAGATTCAATCCCGCTCTTGTCTTGAACAGAAAAAACGATAACAGGACTGCTATAATAATACAGAGATATGTAAGAAAACCATAATTAAATAAAATACCTCCGATAACCGGAATCTTAGACAATCCCGGGATTTTTGCCGTATAGGCACTTCCTGTTACTTTTACGGAAATCTGTCCTACACCGCCTGCAAGCTTGGAAATAGAACCGCCAAAGAAGTTACCAAAACCTGTACCAAAAATGGTAAGTGCAAGACCTGTTACATTCTGATTTACACGAAGTGTGATAGTCAGGATACTGTAGATCAGACCACCGATTGCAGCACATGCAAATGCACACAAAAACGATATCAGTACACCCACAAGTGCATTGGGATCAGGATTATCCTTCTCATAGAGGAAAGCTCCCATCAAACCTGAAATGCCGCCCATATACATAATTCCCGGAATACCAAGATTCAGATTACCGGATTTCTCTGTCATAATCTCACCAAGCGCCCCATACAGAATACAGATGCCCTGGACAATTGCTTTTTGAATAAAAACTATCAGTACACTCATTGCCGCTACCTCCTATTTCTTTGCACGCTTTACTCTGTAGTTGATAAAGAATTCTGCACCGATCAGGAAAAACAGAATGATTCCCAGAAGAACATTGGAAGCATTCTCATTCAGTCCATACTGTGTTGCGATCTGTACGGCACCCTGGTTCATAAATACGATGCCAAAGGAAACTGCAACCATAATAAATGTATTAAACTTGGAAAGCCATGCGACAATGATCGCAGTAAATCCACGACCGCCTGCTGTTGCAGTGGAAATCGTATGGCTGGCTCCGCTGACAATAACAAAACCTGCAATACCACAGATTGCACCGGAAATTGCCATTGTACGGATAATAACCTTTTTCACCTGGATACCGGCATATCTGGCAGTATTCTCGCTCTCACCTACTACTGCGATCTCATAGCCCTGCTTACAGTATTTCAGATAAATAAACATTCCCACTGTCAGAATCAGGACAATGACTACATTCCAGCCATATTTCTGTCCGAACAATTCCGGAAGCCATCCGCCTTTTGTAGCCTGATTGATGATACCGACTGTATTGGAACCTTTCGGATTTTCCCAGAATACAATACAATAAGTTACTACCTGCATGGCAACATAATTCAACATCAGAGTAAACAGTGTCTCATTTGTATTCCAGTTTGCTTTAAATACAGCCGGGATCATTCCCCAGATCATTCCGCCAAGTGCACTTGCCACAAACATTACGATCAGGAGTAACCCTGTAGGCATCTTATCTCCTGCATAGATCATGACGGCAGCAGAGCAGGCACCACCGATCAGGATCTGACCTTCTGCACCGATGTTCCAGAATTTCATTTTAAATGCAGGTGCCAGACCAATGGAAATACACAGCAGTACCATTGTATCTCGTATAGTCTGCCACAGACGGCGATCCGAACCCATTGCTCCATCCCAGATTGCCTTATAGACATCCACCGGATTCATCTTTACCAGGGCAACGATCACCGCTCCGCACACGATCAATGCAAGGATCAATGCAATGAAACGGATCAGAAGACGTTCCTGCCATCTGGCTTTGTTTCTTCTTTTACTTACCTGTAAGAAAGGTTCTTTCTTCATGCCTGTGTCCCTCCTTTTTCATGCTTCGTCATAAGAATCCCGATTCCTTCTTTCGTTGCAGTTCTTCCATCCTCAATTCCGCTGATTTTACCTCCGCAGAACACTGCAATCCTGTCACACAGTTCAAGAACTACATCAAGATCCTCAATAACACAGACTACTGCAACCCCTTTTTTCTTCTGTTCATTCAGAAGACGGTAGATCACATGGGAGGTATTGACATCCACCCCTCGAGTCGGGAAAGCTACCAGAAGCACTTTCGGATTCTGGGCGATTTCTCTTCCTACCAGAACCTTCTGTACATTTCCTCCTGACATCTGACGGACAGGTGCAGAAATACTTGGAGTCATGACTTCAAGCTGTCCTTTAATTTTTAATGCCAGTGCCTTTGGACCTTTTCGATCCAGGAATGGACTTTTGCCATTGCGATAGCTTCTGAGCATCATATTATCGGTCATATCCATATCGCCCACAAGCCCCATACCAATACGGTCTTCCGGAACAAAAGCAAGACTGATCCCTGCTTTATTAATGGAGATAGAATCCATCCCTGCAAGCTCTATTCCTTTTCCATTATCATCAAGCAAGGTAATCGAACCACTCTCAATTGCCTGAAGTCCTGCAATCGCCTCCAGAAATTCTTTCTGACCGCTTCCTGAAATGCCGGCAATACCCAGAATCTCTCCTGCATTTACTGTCAGATCAACATCATCCAGAGTTTTTACCTCTTCTTTGTTTTTACAGTTCAACCCTTTGACCACTAATCGTTTCTTTACATTCTCCGGTTCAGGACGGTCAATATTAAGATCTACTCTGCCGCCTACCATCATCTCTGACAGACTCTGCGCATTCGCCTGAGCTGTTTCTACTGTATCAATATACTTTCCTTTTCTGAGGATTGCCACACGGTCTGATAATGCCAGAACTTCCTGAAGTTTGTGTGTGATGATCATAATGGAACATCCATCTTTTCTCATATTTCTTAAAATATCGAATAACCGGTCAGACTCCTGTGGTGTCAGAACTGCGGTCGGCTCATCCAGAATCAGAATCCTCGCGCCACGGTAGAGCATCTTTATGATCTCAACTGTCTGCTTCTGGGAAACGGACATTTCGTAGATCTTCTGTGACAGATCCAATTCAAAGCCATATTTATCTGCCAGCTTCTGAATATTCTCTGTGATCCTCTTCATGTCCAGCTTTCCCTTTCCCGGAAGTCCCAGAACAATATTCTCTGCTGCTGTCAGTACATCTACCAGTTTAAAATGCTGATGTACCATACCGATTCCCAGTTCATAGGAATCTTTCGGTGAACGGATCGTTACTTCTTTTCCATTTACAAAAATATGTCCTTCATCCGGATAATAAATTCCATAGATCATATTCATCAGAGTTGTCTTTCCGCTTCCGTTTTCCCCCAGAATTGCAAGAATCTCCGATTTTCTCAGTGTGAGATCTACATGATCATTCGCCTGGACCGAACCAAAACTCTTGGAAATATCTCTAAGTTCAAGTGCATAGTTTTCTCCCACTATCGTTTCCTCCTTTTATCTAATGATATCCAATCTACAGTAAAAGTCCTGTCTCTTTGACTGCCGATATCATTTAATCCTACTTCTGAATTATGGAATTGCTCTCCTGTATACTCCATAATACAGCAAAAGAAACCTTCTGTCAGAAGACTTCAAGACTTCTTTTGCACGTACGATATGAAAACAGCAGAGCTGCCGCCCGGGCAGCCCTGCTGTCGTAAATTGCTCCGCGCTTTGCAGCTCCAGCAATTTTCTTATTCTGTAATAGATGTAATTCCATCAATCGCAATATCAAATGCAGGTGCGGAACCATATTCAGATTCATGGAAGTATCCGTCAGAAATGTACTCTGTATCACCCTTCTTATAAGTATCAAGTTCCTTGCCGTCTACTGTAAATGCAGATGTATCAAATACATGAAGGGAACCATCAATGAGCGCATCTTCCACTTCTTTGACCTTTTCTTCTGTACCCTCTGCTACAGTTTTGTCATTGAGAGCTGTGATCTTATCTGCACCTTCCGCAAATCCTTTACACCAGTCAGTATCAATTGCTGTGCCGTCAAGCATACACTGTACTGCGTATGTATAATATACACCCCAGTCCATAGATGCAGAAGTAAGTGCTGTGTTCGGAGCAACAGATGTCATATCAATATTATAACCTACACATGGAACTCCTGCTGCTTCGCATGCTGTAGGAGCACCTGTTGTATCTGCATGCTGGCTGATCAGTACACAGCCGTCAGAGATCAGAGCATCTGCGCACTCTTTCTCAAGGTCAAAGCTTGCCCAGCTGTTTGTATATTTTACTTCCATTGTTACAGACGGGCATACGCTCTTCGCGCCAAGATAGAAAGCTGTATAACCGGAGATAACCTCTGCGTATGGGAATGCACCTACATAACCCATCTTGCATGCGTCTTCTTTTACTGTGCCGTCCTCGATCATTTCATTCAGTTTCAGACCTGCAACTACACCTGACACGTAACGTGCTTCATAAATATTTGTAAAATAGTTATGCATGTTGGAAAGTCCGCTGGATGCAGCCTGTGTTCCTGTTGCATGACAGAACTGAACCTCCGGATATTCCCCTGCCGCTTCCAGTATATAAGTCTCATGTCCAAAGCTGTTTGCAAAGATGATCTGACATCCCTGATCTGCAAGGTCTGCTGCCGCATCATAGCATCCTTCATCTTCACCGATGAGAGTTTTCTCAATAATCTGAGAATCGTCAAGCCCAAGCTTCTCTTCCATCTCATCAATTCCTTTCATATGAGCTGCTGTGTAACCTTCATTCTCATCACCGATATAGATCACTCCTACTTTCAGGTCCTCTTTTGCAATCCCTTTGCCTTCATCTTCTGCAAATACCGGTGCACTCATGGAAACCGCCATTACTGTTGCAAGTCCAATTGCCAATGCTTTCTTCATTCTTCATTCCTCCATTCTTTCTATTTGTTTTCTGATTCCTGCTACGGAACAAAAGAGGCACAACTTTCTGTGTTATGCCTCCTTGCAAGTATCTTTACTATAACCGTTTATGTCTGAATTGTCAATAAATTCAGCAAAAACGCACTTTCTTTTTGATACTCTTATTTTTTTTGTATATTAACAGACTATTTTCCATCACACAAATGCCTGTATTTTGGCAGGATAATTTCTCTGCTCGGACAGACATTCACATGTCCGTCAGCTATTTGTAATCTGCAGGTAAAGTAAGCAAATACTAACTTAATATTATTTTATAATGTATCTGATTTTATACTTGTAATTCAGACAAAGATATATTAAAATGTATGCAGAACCCCGAAAGGGGCCTAAAACGTTATTACGATAAGGAGGATTCTAATTATGGCATATGTAATTTCAGACGAATGTGTAAGCTGTGGAACATGCGAAAGCGAATGTCCTGCAGAAGCTATCTCTCAGGGAGATGAGCATTATGTAATCGACGCTGATGCATGCTTAGACTGCGGAACATGTGCAGATGCATGTCCAACAGAGGCTATTCATCCAGCAGAATAATTCATGATTTCAAAACAGCTTCATCTCTGTTTACCGCAGAGACGAAGCTGTTTTCTTTATGGATAACTTTTACAAATGTTTTCTTCTGATCCTCCTGCTTCTTTTTTCCAGTGCTGCAGCAGCCTCTTTTCTCGCAAGCTGTCTGTTACGGATCGTTTCATCCAGATCCCGACACTGGTCTTCTCCCTCTTTTTTCATATGTAACTCCTGGGCGATCAGACGTTCCATGATTTTCTGAAATTCAAGTATTTTTTCCCTCTCAGGCTGTTCATCTTCAAGAAGCTTCACTTTGCTCGCAGTAGTCCCGGGTGCAGTCCTTGAAATTCTTGGAACCAGTTCTTTGATTGCTCTCAGGGCAAGTCCTCTTTTCTTTAGTTCCTTTATATTAGCCAGAAGCGTAATATCATTTCCTGTATAGTAACGATGTCCCTGCTCATTCCTGCATATCCTCAGTTCCAGTTCTTCCTCCCAGTACCGGAGGACCGATGCCCTCACGCCAAGGATTTCTGCGGTCTGAGTCACAGTATACCGCTGCTCCATGCTGCCCCTCCTCCTTTTGAGTCCATTTTTTCATCAGAAACCACTGATGCATATCAACAACTCAATCTATCACCTGATATCATTGAACCACTGCACTGTAAAAACAGCTGTCGTAATCCTGATATCATGTATATTTATTATAAAACGCCATACCGAGATTGCAAGAAGTTTTGATTGACAAACTTCCCTATAAAACTTTATTTTGACACAAAAAACAGGGAAACAGTACCGGATTCTCCCCCTGATACTGTTTCCCTGTAAAATTTTTCTATAGCAATCCTCGTAAATAATACATTTAAGACAATTCAGCAGGATTTCACACTCTGATGGGCTGGATTAAGATGCATTATTTTAGAGGATTGCTATAATATTATTCCAGTCAAAGATCAAACTCCTCTGAGATAGCTTATTTCTTCATATTCACAAACTGTGTATATCTCGGCAGCCATACCAGTTCTACTGTTCCGATGGGACCGTTTCTCTGTTTGGCAATGATGATCTCTGCAATGTCCTTCTTCTCTGTATCCTTATGATAATAGTCATCTCTGTAGATAAACATTACCACATCGGCATCCTGTTCAATGGCTCCGGATTCTCGAAGATCCGAAAGCATTGGTCTGTGATCCGGACGCTGTTCCACCGCACGGCTGAGCTGAGACAATGCGATCACCGGCACATTCAACTCTCTGGCAAGAGCTTTCAGAGAACGGGAAATATCTGAAATTTCCTGCTGTCTGGAATCACTTTTTCCACTTCCGCTCATCAGCTGCAGATAGTCGATCATGATAATCCCGAGATTATGTTCCAGCTTATATTTCCTGCATTTGGAGCGCATTTCCGCAATAGAAATACCCGGCGTGTCATCAATGATCAGATTAGATTTACCGATAATATCTGCTCCTTCTACCAGTTTTGTCCAGTCCTCATCTTTCAGATTACCTGTTCTCATATTCTGGGAATCTACATGAGATTCCATTGCCAGAAGTCGGTTCACCAGCTGTTCCTTTGACATTTCCAGACTGAATATGGCAACTGTGACATCCTTTCGGAATGCCATATACTGTGCAATGTTCAGTACAAAGGCTGTTTTCCCCATGGAAGGACGGGCTGCGATCAGCACCAGATCAGAAGGATGCATACCGGATGTTTTATAATCCAGATCCATAAAGCCTGTGGGAATACCTGTTACAGAACCCTTAAGCTTAGACGCTTTCTCAATGTTATTAATGGCATTCAGAACTACCTGCTGGATTGGAACATATTCTTCATTGTTGCGTCTCTGGAGAATATTGAACAGTTTTTTTTCTGCTTCTTCCAGAATAATCTCTGTATTCTCCTTCTCCAGATAGCAGGTGTTGGCAATCTCTTCATTTGCCTTGATAAGTCTGCGAAGGACTGCTTTCTCACTGACGATCTTTGCGTAGTACTTCACATTTGCAGAAGTAGGAACCGCTGAAATCAGATCTCTTACATATTCCATACTGCTGATATCCGGCGGGAGTTCTTTCTCCTTTAAACGATTCTGAAGGGTCACCAGATCTACCGGTTTCCCTTCATTACACAATTCCACCATTGCATCAAAGATGATGCCATATTGTTTCTGATAAAAATCATCGCTGGTAAGTATCTCAGATGCCACAAGGATCGCATCTCTGTCCAGGATCATTGAGCCGATTACAGACTGCTCTGCCTCTATACTGTGGGGGAGTATTCTTTTAATCAGCGCTTCTTCCATTCTTTATCCCTCCGGAAGACTTATGCTTCTTTTACCCATACTTTAAGAGTTCCTGTTACCTTAGGATGTAATCTGACAGGCACCTGGGTAACACCAAGTGTACGGATTGGCTCAGGAAGCTGCAGTTTCTTTTTATCAATGTCAAGATTCAACTGTTTCTTTGCTGCTTCAGAGATTTCTTTGGAAGAAACGGAACCAAAGGTTCTTCCGCCTTCTCCTGTTTTCAGTGTAAGGATGATTTCTTTTGTCTCGAGATCCTTTGCAAATGCCTGTGCTGCTTCATATACTTCTTTTGCGACCTTCTCTTCGTTTGCTTTCTGAAGTTTCAGATCATTTAAATTCTTAGGAGTTGCCTCCAGCCCCAGTTTCTTAGGAAGGATCATGTTTCTTGCATATCCGTCACTTACATTTACAATCTGTCCCTTTTTTCCAAGTGCTTTTACGTCTTCAAGTAAGATTACTTTCATTTTGTGTTTTCCTCCTGATATTCCTGATCTATGATGTCTTTAAGCATTCTCTCCACCTCATCCGGAGAAGCCTTGACCTGGGCACCGGCAATATTCATATGACCGCCTCCGCCCATCTTTTCCATCATTACCTGTACATTGACTTCGTCAATAGCCCTGGCACTGATATAAACTTCATTATTGTACTGAGTCAGTACAAAGGATGCCTTAACCCCTGCAATATTCAGAAGCTCATTGGCTGCCTGTGCTCCTATAACTGTAGGACTGTCCAGATTTTCACTTGGACATCTGGCAATGGCATAGCATTCTCTGTAAATCTGTGCAGTTCTCACTGCTTCTGCACGTGCCTGATAAGATTTCAGATCATCCCTTAACAGTTTACGTACTCTGGTCACGTCTGCTCCACTCCTTCTTAAGAATGCAGCAGCCTCAAAGGTACGTACACCTGCTCTTGTAGTAAAATTGTTTGTATCGATCATAATTCCCGCATAGAGACAGTCAGCCTCCATATTGCGGATACGCAGGTCATCCGAGAAATACTGCAGGATCTCTGCTACCATCTCACAGGCTGAGGATGCATAAGGCTCCACATAGGAAAGCACCGCATTCTCTATCACTTCGCTTCCCCGCCTGTGATGATCCAGCACAACAATTGTCTTTGTCATGTGCAGAAGCTCCTCGCATTCCGTATAGCTTGGTCTGTTAGTATCAACTACAACCACCACTGTATTGTTATCTACCATATCTTTAGCCTGCTCGCTGTCCACAAACATAGATGGCTCGTAGTCTGGATTATTCACATATCCTGCGATCAACGGTCTGATAGATTTTGTCGGATCATTCACTACAATACTGACAGATTTTCCAAGTGTTTTACCTGCACGGAAAATACCGATTGCTGCTCCCAACGCATCCACATCTGTGATTTTATGTCCCATGACAACGACTCTGTCTTTCGTACTCATAAACTCTTTCAGTGCCTGCGCTTTTACCCTGGCTTTTACGCGGGTATTCTTCTCCATCTGCTGAGTCTTTCCGCCGTAATAGGTAATATTATTTCCATTCTTAATAACAACCTGATCACCGCCACGTCCAAGTGCCATCTCTATAGCAATACGTGAATACTCATAATTTTGAATATACGTGGAGGCATTCAGTCCCACACCAATACTCAAAGTGATTGCCATCTCATTTCCGATATTAACTGTTTTAACCTCGTCCAGAATATGAAATCTCTGTTCTTTCAGAGCCTCAAGCGAACTCTGGCGCATGATCAGGAAATATTTGTCCTTCTCAAGTTTCTTTACAAGACCATCGAAATTGGAAAAATATTTCGTAATCTTCCGGTCAATCAGAGCAATCAGAAGTGAACGTCTCACATCCTCTACACTCTCAAGTGCTTCCTCATAGTTATCCAGATAAGCCAACGCTACAACAAGCTTATTGTCTTCATTCTTTTTAATGTAAGACTTCAGTTCTGTATCGTCATACAGATACATGGCGATCAGGCTGACATTCCTGTTTGGATTCTCCAGAAACTCACTTTTGGCAACCACTTCACCAAGAGACACCCTCTGCATGGAAATACGATAAGTCTTCTCTCCAAATCGAGTACTGATCTCAGCAGTCTCTTTCTTATCTGCAACCGGTAATTTGTCAGCTGTTACATCCGGAAAAACAGTGCTGACATTTTTCTTATAAAACTGATCTTTACCTGTAAGCTCCGCAAATACTTTGTTGGACCAGATCATTCTGCCATTCATATCCATAATGGCATAGGGCAATGCCAGTTCTTCAAGGATTCTCTTTTCAAGCGAATCATACTGATTGGCAAAGGCTATCAGTTCATTTACAATGAACGGTCTGTGGCATCGGAGTATTATTACTGCACATCCCACATAAATCAGGATTCCACCTGACACAATAATACCAGCCTTCACGCTGACAAAATATACCCAGATATTAAGTACGATCAGTAAAGCCGAGAGAATCAGAGGCCACCGCATGAATGCTTTCATATGCCCTTTTAATTTCAGTTTATCACTCATATCTTTCTTTCCGTTCTTCATCATTCTATTTGTTTCGCCTGTACACAGCAAATGTGCTGCATATAGGCAGGTTCTGTGAAAAGCGCCCTTTGAATCATATTATAACAGATTTGAACAGAATTTACCATAGCAACAGAAGAACGCACAAAAATAATGGTTATTGTGTTACTGTTCATTCTGTTCTATAGCAATTCTCGTAAATGCAAAAATGCTGCTCCGCCAAATGCGGAGCAGCATTTATCATCTTCAGAATTAGTCCTGGATGTATGGCATCATAGACATATGACGTGCTCTCTTGATAGCAACTGTCAGTGCTCTCTGATGTTTTGCACAGTTTCCTGTGATTCTTCTTGGGAGGATTTTTCCTCTTTCAGAAACATATTTTCTTAATTTTGCTACATCCTTGTAGTCGATCTCGTTATTCTCTTTACCACAGAATACGCAAACTTTTTTTCTTCTGCGGCCGCCTCTTCTCTTCATTGGAGAGTCTGGTCTTTCGCCTCTATTGTAAGCCATGATTGCTTTCCTCCTATTTTATTCTATCAGTTTGTACTAATTAAACGGCAGTTCTTCATCAATTCCATCCGGAATGTTCATGAAACCGTCTGCACTGGCTGCTCCCGGAGCCGGCATGGATGGTGCAGGTGCTGATGTCTGAGGATGGGAAGCTACGTAATTATCGCTGGCTGCCTTGCTCTCAGCAAACTCCTGTTCCTCAACTACTACCTCTGTGGTGTAAACCTTCTGGCCATCACGATTGGTGTAGCTGCCTGTCTGAATGCGTCCTGAAACAACAATTCTAAGTCCCTGACGGAAATACTTCTCTGCAAACTCGGCTGTACGTCCAAAGGATACACAGCTGATAAAGTCTGCTGTTGCTTCACCGTCACGGCGGAATCTTCTGTCTACTGCCAGTGTATATCTGGCAATTGCCAATGCATTCTCTCCTGCGGAATATCTCACCTCAGGATCTCTTGTTAAGCGTCCCATTAAAATTACTTTGTTCATATAAATACCTCTTCGTTTCTGCTTTGAATGGTTGAACGGATCAATTAATGGTGCCTTCTAAAATCCACCCTGTATAAGATTATGCGTCTTTTCTTACGACTAAGTATCTTAATACATTGTCCATGATGCGAACGTGTCTTTCAACTTCCGCCGGGCACTGTGCGTCTGCTTCAAACTGAATGAAATAGTAGAAGCCTTCATGCATTTTCTGAATTTCGTAAGCTAATTTTTTCTTACCCCATTCTTCTACTTCTGTGATAGTGCCGTTGTAACGTGTGATGTATCCTTTTGCTTTCTCAACAACTGCATCACGTACTTCGTCTTCAACTTTTGCACTAACAACTAATGCTAACTCGTACTTGTTCATGTCTTGCTTTACCTCCTTATGGTCTGTTGGCCCTTTGCCTGTCAAAGAGCAAGGATATAAAATATATCACGAGTGTTGATTCTAACATAGTTTTTCGTGTCTGTAAAGTACTATTTTTCTTTTTTTATCAAATTTTTAGTATTTTTCTCAACCATCTTGCGCGGTACCATGATCTGATGTCCGCATCCTGTACATTTCAGGCGGAAATCAGCACCTACCCTTAAGATTTCCCAGTCTCTGCTTCCACAGGGATGGACTTTCTTTAATGTAACAATATCACCAACTTCATAGGGAAGTCCCATAATCTCTTACTCCTCTTATATAACTTTGACAGTAACTGTCCTGTACTTCGCCAAATAGCGAACCGCTGAACAGTTACCCTTGATTTTTCAGACACGCTAGCAATGAATCTGTGAAAATACCTGTCCGATCGGCTCCTGGATCAGAAGGTCTGCATATCTGTCTCTCGGAGTCGGGGATTTGTTGATCACTACAAGGTGCTCTCCCCGGAAGTAATCGATCAGTCCTGCTGCCGGGTAAACAGCCAGGGAAGTTCCCCCTATAATCAGCACCTGTGCCTCTGAGATTGCCTTCACTGCTTCATTGATCGTCTGATTGTCCAGACCTTCTTCATACAATACCACATCCGGCTTGATAATTCCACCACATTCGCATCTCGGAACACCTGTGGATGCTTTCATGTGGGCAAAATCATAAAATCTGTGACACTTCATGCAGTAATTGCGGTATACACTTCCATGAAGCTCCAACACCTTCTTACTGCCTGCCATCTGATGCAGATTGTCGATATTCTGGGTAATAACTGCTTTCAGTTTGCCTGCCTGCTCCAGTTCTGCCAGCTTCAGATGTGCTGCATTTGGTTTTGCAGTGTCACAAAGCATCTTGTCTCTGTAGAATTTGAAAAATTCTTCCGGCTTTCTCATAAAGAATGTATGGCTTAAGATCGTTTCCGGAGGATAGTCATATTTCTGATGATAAAGTCCGTCCTGACTTCTGAAATCCGGGATTCCGCTCTCTGTGGAAACACCTGCGCCGCCGAAGAAGACAATATTGTCATATTTGTCTACAAATTCCTGTAATCTCTCAACTTCTCCTGCCATTTAGAATTCCTCCTTTATTTTTTCCAAACACTGTTACTGCAATTTTATCATCTGCTTTTACAGCAATACACCTTTCTTCTGATTCAGACAACTGTTCTTTAACCGAATCAAGTAGCAAAGCGGATGATCTTATCCTCTTAACTTCTACTTTTCAACATCAAGTGTATCTACACGTTTTCCCTGGACAACATAACGGGTTGCCTCGTTTCCTGTACAGGTAGACAGAGTAATGATCTTGTCCTTTATGTTCATTCCTTCTGCATCTGTCCGGATCTCGGAATATCCTCTGATCTTTTCCAGATATTTTTCAAATTCCTCACCCGGTCCCTTAAACAGGGTATAGGTATCACTGTTCACACCTGTGGTGTACGCAGAAATAATCTCATACCTGTAGTTTTTCTCAGGTGTAAAGATCCAGAAATATTTGCTCTTCTTATAAGTCTCTTCATCCTGTGTAAACTTCTTAAGCTGAGCAAACATGGAACCATTTTTCATATTATGGCCATACACGATCGTATTACAGTCACTGAAATCACCTTTGTTTTCATAGTCCACAAAGATAGTACCTGCAAAATTGTAATTCTTCTCATAAGTTCTGTGAAGATAAGTTTCATTGTCTTTGCCATGCACAATGGGATAATTGATATCCGGCACTGCTTCCACATAAATCCATCCCACTACATCATCATTTACACTTTTAAGAGATGCAAAGTCAATATCCATAGGTGCTTTCAGCTCACTGCCGGCTTCCGGTCCTGCCGCTTCTCCATCCGGATCTCGTTCTGTTACCGCCATCTGTGTGATCGAATTGTACTCATCCGTACCTTTCTTATATTCTGTATAAATATGAAACAGATTATATCCTGCATAACAGAATACACAGATTGCTGCGATCAGAACAACCGTCAACACAACATCCCCTGCTGTCTTCTTTTTTTTAGGCTGTTTTTCTGACATTCTTCCTCCATTTCCGCAGCACATTGCTGCTATGTATCAGCTGCTGTCTGATTGACTTCTATATAATATACAGACATCCGTTTCCAACCGCTGTCTGTGACAGACTATTATACCCGGTCACATCATTCTTCCTGTAATCCATCATGCACTGCCTCCAGACACGCTTTTCGCAGTTCATTTTCTTCTTTATTATATAAAAGCATCTCACTGTGTTCAAAATATGCCGGACAGCCATTTCCGGCAATAAACGAAGTCATTGCCTTATCCGCTGTGATCCCTGTCACGAAAAGCAGCATTTCCTGATTTTCGCCAAAGCTCTCTTTAATAAATGAAAAGGCATTCTGCAGCTCTCCCTGAAGTTTCTGTATCAGATCTTCTCTGCATACTGCTTCTTTTTCAAAACATTTACTGATCCGCTTAAATCCATTTTCAGCTGATCGCACATGATCTTGCTTTGCTGTCAGAATATATTTCCTCAGCCTGCGGATCGCTGTCTCCTGATATTTCTTTTCTCTTACTGAGATCAGTTCCATCTTTACTTTGATCTGCAGACTGTTTTCCTGTTCCTGCGCAAATTCTTCAAGCAGTGAAATCCCCAGCTTCTCCTCCTCAGCATTCTTTCGCACCTGATTTCTCAAATGCAGAAGCATTTCATGGAGTACCTCAAGCTGATAATCTGCCTGTCCGTATTCTTCTGCTTTTTCTCTCAAAGCCCCCAAAATCAGATTTACAACTGCAAAACGCTCCTCAAAAGCTCCGGCTGCAGCCATCTTTTTCTTTTGCTCCAGATTCTCCAGACTCAGATTTCCGGACAGGATTGATGGAATTTCATAATCCTCCCCATACTTTGTATATAACTGATAAAATCCTGCAAAATCTCTGGCTGTTTCCTCTTTCTGGAGAAATTCCTCCACCAGTTCCTCACTAATCCCGATTCCCAGCTTTTCATAGCTTTGCAGAAGTCTTGAAAGATCCTCCCATCCCCTGGCAGTCACAAAGAATTTACCGTCTACTGTATTCTCCACCGCATAGAAATTGTTTTTCTTCACAGACAGATAAGAAATGATCGCCTGGTGCACATTCTGCTGTCCTGCATATTTCAGCCAGATATCGCAGTCAGGCTCAATTGTAAGCTTACGGACACGGTCGAGTGTGACAATATCAAATTCCCTGACAGATTTATTATACTCCGGTGGATTTCCCGCTGCTACCAGAATCCAGCCTTCCGGAATCTTATGACTTCCAAAGGTTTTATTCTGGAGAAGTGCCAGCATTGCCGGTGCCAGGGTTTCAGACACACAGTTGATCTCATCAATAAACAGGATTCCCTCTTTCCTGCCTGTATTCTCCATACAATCATAGACAGATGCCACGATCTCACTCATTGTGTAATCTGTCACCATCATTCCTTTTCCACCGTAATTCCGTTTAACGATCTCCGGAAGACCGATGGCACTCTGACGGGTGTGATGGGTAATGGTGTAGGCTACAAGTCCCACACCGCACTCTGCTGCCGCCTGTTCCATAATGGCAGTTTTGCCGATTCCCGGCGGACCGATCAGCAACAGCGGTCTCTGACGGATCAGAGGATAAGTATAATATCCATTCTCATCCTTCGCCAGATATGCGCGAAGTGTATTACAGATTTCTGTTTTTGCTTCCTGTATGTTCATTTTATTATCATACTCCTGCTAATTATTTAGTTACTGTTCACTCCGTTCCCAGCAACACGCTTCGCGATGCACAGAATTTATGCTAATCGCATAAATTCGCGCAGTATGTCTCGGGTTTTCTGTGACCTTCGCTCACAAAAAACACCTCGCGGGATATTACCAGTGAACAGTAACATTATTTACTCAAACTGACATCTGCTCCGCAGTTTGCCCCATTCCTGTGATCAGACATTTCGCCCATGGCGGCACCAGTTTCATCTTGTCCGTCCGTTTCAGAAATACAAATGCAGTCTCATAATCCGGCTTTTGTCCCGGATAAATCCCGTCACCATCTGTAAAATAGATCAGTGCTCTGAGATTCTTCAGTTCTTTTCTCTCTTTTTCCTGACGGATCAATTCAAATACAGGGCGGAAATCTGTACCTCCCCTGCCCTGGATCTTAACGTTCCGGATGTGTTCCTTCCACTCTTCCTCAGAATGGATCACATCCACTTTCTGGATAAAACAGTCGCACTGGACGATATATACCTTCATCCTGCTGAAAAAATTCTCTTTTTCACTTAAAATCCCATAGGTTTCACCCAGAAATCTCTGTACAGTTTCTCCTGAACATGAACCGGATGTGTCAATGGCGATCACCAGCTCCTCCAGACGGTTTACTTCTTTATACTCCAACGGTTCTATCAATGGAATATTTCCATAATGTTCCATTCCAAAGCTGTAAAAAATATAATCAAAGCTCTCCGTATCCAGCTCCACTTCCTCCCGCAGTCTGCAGAACTGCTTCAGAAATTTCCGGTAATCATATTTACTGCGGTAGATCTCATCCAGTTCTTCCTGCTGATCGTTTGTCTGAGTCCCTGCCCTGCTTTGCATACCGGTCTTATTCTGTGAGGTATAAGCAAGGATATGTTCCCATTTTTCCTTTGTTCTCCTGCCTCCTGATGCCTGTCCGGCAGTTCTCTGCCAGAATATGTGATCATCAAAAGTATTTGTGTTCACCTGTGTATCATCTGATTTTCTTTTCTTCAGGCTGATTTTGCCTTCTCCGACAGCCTTGTCGATCAGCTGCTCTACAAAACAGTCGCATTCCCTGTCCCATTCACCGGAATCTCTGTCAGGTTCCATGAAAATATGAAGGTACAGACAGTGAAGCAGCATGTGCAGATATCCTCTTCTTACTGCTGCCGGATCTTCCAGATATTTTTTCATAAGAAATACCGGATTAAAATAAATCAGCTCCCCGTCTGTCCCAATTGTATCAATGCTGCTGTCTGCTTTGTATTCCAGACTTGTAAATGCCCCATCCAGATAGGGAAAGTCCAGATATAATTGATTTCTGCAGTTTTGCAGGATTTTTTTTCCGGTAAGTTCCTGCTCTGTTGTTGTTTTACAGTGAAAAGTCTTTTTTTTGGTATCCATATTTTTTATCTTTCAGATGAAGCAGCCATACCAGAGAACGCAGCTTTGCTTTTTCCTGTGCACATCTTATAAAATTCTCCAGCTCATTTGCGGAAAACCATCCGCATTTCTCGATCTGCTCCATCCTTTCTGTATCCTCATTCTCTATCAGAAGCTCCATTACAGAACGTATTCTGAGCTTCAGGTATTTCTGTATCTCCTGATATTTATCGGACTCTCTGTCCGGATTTTCCTGAAAATAAATCTCCAGAGCCTGTTCAAGCTTTCTGTCCTGCATCAGATCATCTTCCTCTCCTGTGAAATTACCATAACCACAATATAACACAAAAAAGCTTCCTTTTAAAGTCCTGTTCCTGCCCCTCTATTGACTTTCCTTTCTGTTATGTTACTATAAAATCACATATATTCTATCACAGATGAAAGGATTTTATCTTATGAATACTATCAAAAAATTCATCCACTACTATGGTCCGTATAAGACGGTCTTTTTTATTGATCTGATATG
The DNA here is from genome assembly GCF_015668165.1 of Blautia sp. 1001283B150304_161114_C9. Classification (NCBI taxonomy): domain Bacteria; kingdom Bacillati; phylum Bacillota; class Clostridia; order Lachnospirales; family Lachnospiraceae; genus Blautia; species Blautia sp. 1001283B150304_161114_C9. The sequence goes on from NZ_JADPGO010000020.1 coordinate 56,853, forward strand.
TGCTGCCGTGATCAGTCTGATAGATCTGGCATATCCTCAGATCCTGCGGACTATGACAAAAACACTGTTCACTCAGGATCAGTCAAGGATTCTTCATGCACTGCCTGTGATTGCAGGAGGACTCTTTCTTATGTATGTGATCCAATGTCTCTGCAAATATTATGTAACCTGCCAGGGACACATGATGGGAGCAAATATGGAACGGGATATGCGACAGGAATTATTTGATCATTACCAGCAGCTTTCATTTTCCTATTACAGTCAGAATAATTCCGGTCAGATGATGAGCAAGCTGGTCAGTGATCTTTTTGATATTTCCGAGTTTGCACACCATGGTCCTGAAAACCTTTTTATCTCTCTGGTAAAGATCATCGGTGCTTTTGTCTTTCTTTTCTTTATCAATAAGAAACTGGCATTTCCACTGATCATCCTCGTTATTGTTATGTTTTGGTTTTCCTTTAAGCAGAATGCCCGAATGCAGGCAACTTTTATGGAAAACAGACGTAAGATCGGGGATGTCAATGCAAGTCTCCAGGACACACTTTCCGGTATCCGTGTGGTACAGTCCTTTGCAAATGAGGATATTGAACATAACAAATTCAAAAAAAGCAATGAAGCTTTTCTGCTTTCAAAGCGTGATAATTATCGCTGTATGGGAAGCTTTATGAGCTCTAATCTGTTCTTTCAGGGAATGATGTATCTGGTCACTCTGGTGTATGGCGGTTATCTCATTGCCAACGGAGAAATGCAGACTGCAGATCTTGCCATGTATGCACTTTATATCGGAATCTTTATCAGTCCGATCCAGATTCTGGTCGAGTTGGTAGAAATGATGCAAAAGGGTCTTTCAGGCTTCCGCCGTTTCCTTGATGTTATGGAAACAGAGTCAGAGATCACAGACGCTCCGGATGCCAGAGAACTTACTGATGTGAAGGGACATGTAAGCTATGAGCATGTATCTTTTCATTACAGTGACGATAATACCCCTGTTCTCAGTGATATATCTATTGATATCCCTGCCGGAAAGTCTGTGGCACTTGTGGGTCCGTCAGGTGGCGGGAAAACTACTATCTGTTCTCTTCTGCCACGCTTTTATGATGTAACAGAGGGACGGATCACTGTTGATGGAAAAGATATCCGCGGCCTGACTCTGAAGAGTCTCAGAAATAATATCGGAACTGTACAGCAGGATGTCTATCTGTTTGACGGTACGATCCGGGATAATATTGCATATGGAAAACCGGGAGCTTCTGATGAAGAGATTATTGCAGCTGCAAAGCGGGCAAGCATTCATGATTTTATTATGGAACTTCCACAGCAGTATGATACCTATGTCGGAGAACGCGGAACAAGACTTTCGGGCGGTCAGAAACAGAGGATTTCCATTGCACGTGTGTTCCTGAAGAATCCGCCGATCCTGATCCTTGATGAAGCTACGAGCGCTCTGGATAATGAGAGTGAACGATGGATCCAGAGAAGTCTTGAAGAGCTTTCACAGAACCGTACTACTATTACTATCGCGCACAGACTTTCTACGATCAGGGATGCGGATGAGATTATTGTGATCACTGAGGATGGGATTGCTGAGAGGGGGACACATGAAGAGCTGTTGGATATGAATGGAGTGTATGCGGCTTATTATAATATGTGATTTTGTTTATAGTATCCGATAATAAACTGCGAAACAGTTATCTTTATATTTGCAATCTACTGATATATATTATAACAGCGCAGGAAAATTAATTGTCTGGCGTGCATTTGCAGGATACTTAGATATTCTTAGACGATAAAAATATGCGTTATGAGCCCACAGGGTCACTGTCTGAGCGACAGCGAGTTTGACCCTGCGGGCTCATGCTTTTAGCAGATTTTTATCGCCTTAGAATATCTTAGTGTCCGAAACCGCACGCCAGACAATTAATTTTCCTGCGCGTCCGTCAATCTATACTATTTTCGGTATACGAATGACGGGAGGCCGTCTTCGCCGCAGGGGATCTGTACTGTTCCCTGGATCAGAGGGCGGGCGTAGTTTATGAAGGCTTCAGTGACGTCAGATCCGTCTTCTGTGATCCACTCTGATGGAACTGTTTTTTCTTCGTTGCAGATGGCATTGACGTCTTCAAGACCACATTCCATGATATAGGTTCCGTCAGAGGTTTCTTTGCGGATAAATGAGATCATTTTTCCTGTTTCGCCGTTGAGAGCTGCCTGTACGCCGAATTCTCCGGCTTTGATGGCTTCCTGCTGGTCTGTGGCGGACATCATGGATGCAGAGCAACGCTGGCTGACGTTGAGTTCTACAGAACGGGCTTTTACACCGAGGCGGTTTCTGACAAGGTTTTCGAGATATTTACCACAGCCTGCCAGCATTTTGTGTCCAAAGGTATCAGTGCCTACGGAATTGTCGTATTCACAGATAAATGTGCCCTTGTCGTCATGGATTCCTTCTGATACGCAGACAATGACATTGCAGTTTTTCTCAAAGGAGTTCTCTACTGCTTTAAGAAATTCTTCCTGGTCAAAGGCTGTTTCCGGAAGGTAGATGAGAAGAGGGTTGTCTCCTGTATATTTGCGGGCAAATGCAGATGCAGCAGTGAGCCATCCTGCGTGGCGGCCCATAATTTCTATAATCGTTACGGATTTCTTTTCATAAACATTTGCATCTATGATAATCTCGCGGACTGTAGAAGCTACATATCTGGCTGCACTTCCAAATCCCGGAGTATGGTCTGTGTGGATCAGATCATTGTCGATTGTTTTTGGTTCTCCGAGGATACGGATATCACTGCCTGTCTGCGCAGCATAACGGGAAAGTTTGCTCACCGTATCCATGGAATCATTTCCACCGATATAGAAAAACCAGCCAATATTCATTTCTTCAAATTTTTTAAAAAGTCTTGGATAAACCGGATCTTCCAGTGATTCCGGCAATTTATAGCGGCAGGAACCAAGATAAGCACCTGGTGTGACTTTCAGACCGTCAAGTTTCTCTCCCGGAAGTGCTTCGGCAAAGTCAAGAACTGTTCCATTTAAAAATCCTTCAATTCCGTTTATCATTCCGTAAACATGCTCAATAGCTTCCGGATGACGCATTCCCTCGGATACAACTCCGTAAAGGCTGCTGTTAATTACTGCGGTAGGACCGCCGGACTGACCGACGATCAGATTCTTTCTGGACATAAGAAACCTCCTGTATCGTTTGATTTAATGTGATTGCTTTTCATTATATCATACAACTGCCTTCCATAGCAATTCAATAAAAAGGTGTGTTCCCACATCCCCCTGTGAAAGCACACCTTATATTTCCCATATTCAGTTTCTGTTTTTATTCCCCGAATTCCCTGTGGTCTTCTTCCAGTTTCTGTTCTATTTTAATCTTTTTTTTTGCCTCTTCTTTCTGCTCATCCCGTGTTTTCGGAAGGATCACATTAAGCATTACTGCAATAATAGTTGCAAGGACAACCGGTGATTTACCGAAAATTGTTGTTACCCATGTGGGAAAGCTTGCAAGTGCAGCTGTTGCCTGAGATACACCCATTCCCAGTGCAGCTGCAAGTCCTACGATAGATGAATTACGGTAATCCATCTCAGCAGAAGCAACCAGCTTCATACCTGTCATTGCGATCGATGCAAATACAGACACAGTTGCACCACCCAGTACACACTGAGGAATCGTTGTCAGGATAGCTGAGAATTTCGGAACCAGACCTGCTATACCGAGAATTGCAGCTGCAAGTCCCAGTACCCAACGGTTGATAACCTTTGTAGTTGTAACAATACCAACGTTCTGGCTGTATGTTGCTGTGGGAAGTCCGCCGAGCAATGCGCCTACAACGTTAGAAAGACCATAACCAACGATTCCGCGCTGCAGTTCATCATCCTTAGGTGTTCTGTCCATAGCTCCGATCGTAGTCGCTGAATAATCACCGATTGCTTGAATAGAGTTGATAGCAAATAAAATTCCCAGTGCAACACAGGAAGACGGCTCAAACTGTACTCCAAAATGCATCAGAGATGGAAGCTGACAGACACCTGCTTCCCCTATGCTTGAGAAATCTACCATTCCAAACGGAATAGAAACCAGATATCCCACTATAATACCGATCAGAATAGATGCCAGTTTCCAGATTCCCTTTCCAAAATGATTCAGAGCTGTAACAACGATCAGCGTGAAAAATGCAATTGCCCAGTTCTGCCAGGATCCGTAATTCGGACTGCTGGTACCGCCTGCCATATAATTAATGGCAGTCGGATACAGGGAAAGACCGATGGTAAATACGACTGTTCCTGTGATTAGCGGCGGGAAAAATACCCGAATCTTCTTGACCAGCAAACCCATAACAACTGCTACGATACCACCAACAATCTCCGCACCCATGATTGCTGCTATTCCATACGATTCCGCTATCGCCTGCATACTTGGCACGTAAGCAAAGCTGACACCCATGATAATAGGCAGGCCTGAGCCAATTGCAAATTTCGCCTTTCCGCCAATCGGAAACAGCTGAAGCAAAGTTGACAATGCTGCAATGACCAGTGCCGACTGGATCAGGATAACCTGGTCTTCTCTGGAGAGTCCGCCTGGAACTGCTCCGGAAACGATGATCGCCGGTGTGACACAGCCAACGATCATAGCTACGACATGCTGCATGGCAAGGGGTAAAGCCTCACTCATGCGGGGGATTCCGTCAGTTTCAAAAATACTGCCTCTCTTCATAATTGCCTCCCAATTTCTTTTGTACGATTGTAACATTTTTTGTCCAAAAAAACAATTAGACAGCCTAATTATTTTTGGTCTAAAACTATACAATATTTACTCTTAAAATTTGGTTATTATTTTATCTTTTATATGTATTTTCCAGTATTTCATAAACCTTTCAGTTTATAATCTCAAATGTCCGATACAGATCCAGTCTTCCATATCCCCATCCCGGATTGGGGTATTCCATCTGTTCTTCTCTCACTGCCCCTTTCTGCAGATAAAACTTCACCGTATTTCCCGATGCATAAGGAATATTTCCTCTCACGATAGCCCATTCCTGCACCAATGCTGCTGCTCCTGCAACAACAGCCGAAGAAAGACTGCTCCCCGAAGCCTTTCCAAACGCCCCTCCCGGCAATGGAATGAGCAGATCTACTCCCGGTGCTGCCAGATCAGGTGTCACCTGGTTATTTGGAGTAAACCCTCGCCCAGCCTGAAAATACAGACTGTTATCCAGATACTGATAAGCTGTTGCCGTAATACCTCTGGTTGAATCCCCAGGTGCAGTAACAGTTATATAAGGTGTAGACTCCAGAAAATAAGTATCCGGCGAAATCAGCCCTTGCACCGGAAGCCACATGTGAAACCTGCTTCCCGATATTCCTTTTTTACTGACATTTACCTTCCAGATACCTGCTGCCGGATGAAAGAAGCGAAAATAAATCAGCTGTTTCCCGGTCATCCGCTCCATCTTTACGTAATTGACCAGCACTTTCGTCTCCACAAAAATGAAACTTAATTCCTGAGTACCTGCACCAAGAGAACTGCTCACATACAGCTTTTCTCCTGCCGGTGACTGTAACGATATCCCATAGTCATCCGGCGGATCTCCCCAAAATTCCATGGAAAATCCTTCTTCTTTATCCGCAATACGAAGTTCAACAGTATCCTGATTTTTCACATAGTCCAACTCTGCTGTATAATGATGCTGTGCTGCACCCTCATTTCCTGCTGCCACAGATACTGATACCTGAGAATCTTCATTAATATAATCTACATATCGACTCAGCTCACTGTCACCAACATGTGCGCTCTGATTGGTGCCAAGTCCCAGACAAACGGAAACCGGCATTCCCATCTCTTGTGCCATCTTCACTGCAAAAGAAATCCCCAGCATAATGTCGTCTTCCTGAAATACCGGTGCCTGTGGCGGATACTGGTAAAATTTTCTCAGATAGGATTTTGCTTTCTTTAATTTCACCACAATGATCGTTGCTTTCGGAGCTGCTCCTGAGAAATTTTCTGTGGGTACAAAATTGCCTGCTGCCAGCCCTGCCATAGCTGTACCATGTCCGTTCTCATCCAATGAGGGTACAATCTCCTGTGGATTCTCCGACAGCAATGCCTGATTAATTTCCTCTCCGGTAAAAACCTTTCCATAAGGAACCTGTTCATCCTCATTTCCCGGAATTGTCTGATCCCAGATATATGCAATACGGCTTACATCTCCGTTTCGAAAGATTGGATTCAGATAATCAATCCCGGAATCAATCACTGCGATCACTGTGCCCTCTCCCTGAAGTTTCAGATAGGGATGATTATGTAACCGCGTAATCCCGGATGAATTTAATGCATCCGCATCCATAAATGTATAACACTTCGGCAAAGATGCATACGTATAGGAATTAATTTCCAGCGGACCAATCTCATTCAGCGGAATATATAGAATTCCAAACAATTCATTCACAGGAAGAAATTTTCCACCCATATTCTGTCCATGTTTTACAATAAAATCCCCGTACTCTTCATCCTGTGCCGGCGGTATTGACGGCTCAGCATGAATGCCCGGGGGGTTTTCCTGCTGTATCTGCACTTCAAAATCGTCAGGTCCGAACATTACTGTCCTCCCTGGATTTTTTATACATGATATGCACAATATATGCTCTTTATGACAATTCTAACCTTTACTGTTCAGACTGATATTCGCTTCCTGCTTTTGTTTCTTCACAACAGTCAGTAATAATATAATTCCAGCCACAGTTGTAAAAATACTGATAAACTGCGAAGTTGACAATACTCCTACGCTTCCTCTTTCAATATCTCCTCTGAAAAATTCGATCACAAATCTTCCTATACTGTAGAAAATAAGATAGCAGGCAGCCACCTGTCCATCTGCTTTCTTATGCTTTGCCACATAAAGCAGCAGCAGAAAATGGGCAAAATCCAAAAAAACGGAATAAATCTGTGTCGGGATCAGAGCAACATTGTTGGGTGCAAAATCTGAATTTGTAAACGTAACCGCCAGAGGCCCTGAAGTTTCTTTCCCATAACAGCAGCCTGCCAGAAAGCATCCAATCCTGCCAAATCCCTGTGCCAGTGCAATGGATGGCATCATCAGATCAAAATACTCCAGAAATTTCAACTTCTTTATCCTGCAGTACAGCCAGCCCACCAGAATTCCTCCGATGATCCCTCCATATACCACAAATCCATCTGATCCTATGATCTGCCTTGGATTCTGCAGAAATTCCCTCCAGTTGGTGATCCAGAACAAAATCTTCGCAGATGTAAATCCACCAATGGCGCACCACACTACCAGATAAAAAATATGTTCACATGCAAGTTTCAGTTTACGCGCTCTCTGCTCAGCCACAAACCAGGCAGCCAATACTCCCATGGCAATCATAAATCCATAACCATATACCGTCAACGGTCCTATATGCAACAATTCATTATGCATGTCTCAAATCCTCTCAAATCTTAAAATACTTCCTGTCACTCTCTCATTTTATTTATTATTCACAGTCGGATTTCCCAAATAAACCTTCAAAAACCTCCAGCAATTTTTCATTTGCATAATCATTGGCTTCATTCTCATGTACCGCTTCCGCATCTGCTTCTCCGCAGATATCCACACCGGCAATCTTTCCACTGCTTTCTTTTGCACATTCCAATACAGTCTGTACACCGGACACCAAAGTTGTCAGCCTCATATCCCCCTGGCTCCATGTCGTCTGTGCATCCTCTGTACAAAGCACATCTTTATCAACAGATATATATAATGGAAGGAATTTTTCAGCATCTTCCTGTAAACCTTCCGATTTTCTCCAATTACATACTTCACTGACTGTTTCCCTGAGAAACCAGTTTCTCTCTTCATCATTCATCACCTGAAGTTTCTCTCTGGAGAGAAATATCACTCTGTCCTTCAGATTCTCATCTACCTGCTCATAGGCTGCTTCATCCGGTCCCACAAGGATCACATATTTCAGATTCTCCAGTTCCTCCAACGCTGCCGCGATCCATCCTCCACACGACAAAATCCCACCAAAAGCCGGAGGCTGCATATCTGTATGATTATCGTATACCAGCAGACAGAACGGTTGATCCATTCTTGTCAGCCAAAGTCTTGTCATATAGTGATAATTGCCGGAATCAATAAAATGGATTCCGGCAGTTGGATAATTTTCTGTTCGTTTATTAATCTCTGCGATTGCTTCCTCATCACAATAGCAGTTTGTCCCACAGACATCCTGAAGCTCAATCCAGGATACCTGTCTGTTTTTCCAGAATTCTTCTTCTCTGTAAATTCCGGAGAAATTCATCAGTACAATGGGATTCTGTTCCTGCATATTTCACTCAGTCCTTCCATTCTTCCAGCGGTTCATCATGATTTTTCAGCATTTCCCGGATTTCTCTGCCGGGACTTTCCACGCCTTCATCCGGAGTCTGCATCTCTGCATCCAGAATGGCGTCTGCATCTGCTGCATCTGCAGTCTTCCCGGTTTCTATTTCCATCTCCGCTTCCTGAACCTGAGAATCTGTATCTTGCTTCCATTCTGTTTCATCTTCATTTAAAGATTTATCCTGCACTTTTTCGTCCAGACCTGCATCTGCCGGATCATCCCATGGTTTCTCTTTGCCATTCTCTTCCTGTTCTTTTTCAACACAGAGTTTTTCGGATTTTTTCATTCCAAGACGAATCATGATCAAAAATACAATGTCTGCCACTCCATCAGCAGTCAGAATAATTCCGGAAAACAGGATCATCCGGGTTACACTCAAAAAAGAATAGAGCAACATGGAAACACCCAGCACAATAAATACCAGACAGCCAATAAGAATAATCTTCCAGTGTCCTCTCTGGGCTTTTTTCAGTCTGTAACTTCCCTTTATCTTCCAGATACTGTCAACCAGTACCAAGGCTCCCAGTAAATATGGCAGGATTTTGATCACGATCTGCGGTGTAAAGAAAAGAAAAATTCCAAGCACCATGACGATCACACCCGTAAACAGATCAAGAATCGTTGCCTTTTCCTTCTCAGCTGTATAAATAACAATATGATAAATACCGGAAGCGATCATTACCAGTCCGAATACAATCTTGCAGATAATGTTTACGGTCTGGTCCGGAACCAGGAGCAGACACAGACCAAATGCCAGATAAAAAACTGATGATAAAATCTCGCTTTTTAAAAAATCAGAAACTTTTTTCCCCATAACCTTTTCCTCCTGACTGTATGATAGCAAGTCCACACCCACTCTTATTGCTTTTCGTAATCTCCGCAGGGGACTTACTTGATTCGGTTAAAAATACTATTCCATTTCTTCTAAAATAGTATAACTTCTTTCTTTCTCTTCGTCCACAGGCAACTGCATGACTTTGTGTAAAATTTGTGAATTTTTCCTTGAAGTTTTTTTAGTGCGTATTATAATTATAGCGATACTCATAAATAATGCATTTGAGAGTATTACTATAAATAAAACTATGTCATAAAATGGATATTTTTCCATAGGAAGGATTTATTTTGAAAAAACAACCAAAGAATAAAGTTTTATTTCTTATCCCTGTCGGTGTTATACTCGCCGGTGCAGTGATTTTTTTATGCACCCGCGGAAATGAGAATGATTCTGTCTGTAAAGAAAATGTAGCCCGCCTTCAGGCTCTGGAAAATTCCGACATTTCACAGACAGAAGAACAGCTTCAGGCTCTGAAACAGACAACCGGCATTTCTTCCGGTTCTGATGCTTCAGACAGTTCCGGATCTACTCTGTTGAGTGATGTAGAAATCCGACAGGTTTTTGCCGGAAACGTCATCATCGGTGACTCTATCACAGAATCCATCGTAGAATACGGATATCTGGATACGGATGTAGTAGTCAGCAAACGAGGATTAAATGTAGGTGCAGCCGATGATCAGATCAGTACGGCAATTGCTCTGAATCCCTCTCATGTATTCATGGCATTTGGTTCCAACGACCTGGAAATATATGGTTCGGCTTCATCAGAATTTATTGATGCATACAGGACGCAGATAAAGAAAATCCAGACAGCCTTACCGGATGTCCCAATTTATATCAACTGCATTCTGCCGATTACTGATGAAGCGATCGCACAGACTCCTGATCTTGGATATTACCCTGATTATAATGAAGGACTTATCAAACTCTGTCAGGAAATGGGATGTACCTTTATTGACAACTCAACGATTGTAACAGACAGTTCAGAGAATCTGTATGAACCGGACGGTGAACATGTGATTCAGGACTACTATCCCAAATGGCTGACAAATATGGCACAGATTGCGGGGTTAAAGGCATGAAAAATTATTTACATATTTTTATCAAAGGTGCATTTGTTCTTTTCCTTATCGCATATCTGACTGTCCTGTATACCTCCGACAGTGCAAAGAATGTACCCATGGAACAGATTGCACAGACTATGGAACAGGATTCTGATATCACTTCTTTGAATAAAGAAACACGTTCCGATCTGAAACATTATTATCAGACAGATGACCGCAATATTGACGGTTATTTCTTCTACAAAGCTGCTTCACCTATGGCAGTAGAAGAAATCTGTATTATGAAAGCCACTGACAATACCCAGGCAAATACTTTGCTTGAAAATGCAAACGCCCATCTCTCCAGTCAGAAGCAGGTATTTGAGGGATATGGCACAGATCAGATGGCTCTTCTGAACAATGCAGTTGTTGGAAAAAAAGGAAACTATGTATATTATATGTGCGGCGCAGACGCACAGAACTGGCGCACTGCCTTTCTTTCCATGATATAAGCATTTTACTTTAATCCTCGTAACTGTTCCGCATTTTACGCTAATGGACTGCAGAACCATTACTATGGCAGTCCTCTTAATAATACTGTTAAGAGAAAATGCAGTTAAGAGAATTACTATAATATTCATAATATCCAGATTGGAGAACTTTTAATATGGTATTCAACAGTATATTTTTTATATTCTGCTTTCTTCCGGTTTTCATGCTGATCTACTACCTGGTACCGGGAAAGCTCCGCAATCTGCTGCTGTTTTTGGGCAGTCTGATCTTTTATGCCTGGGGAGAACCTGTATATGTGATCCTCATGCTGTTTTCCAGTATCTTCAACTATTATATGGGTACAGAACTGGAACGTTTATATTATGATGACAGGAAACAGAAAATTAATCTGATTTTCTCGATCATTATAAATCTTGCAGTACTTGTGTTTTTTAAATATTATGGTTTCTTACTTAACACAATCGGAGGAATCATCGGTATCCATATCCCTCATCCGGAGCTTTCGCTGCCGATAGGACTTTCTTTCTACACTTTCCGTAATTTGTCCTATCTTTTTGATATTTATTTAAGTAAGGTCAGTGCGCAGCGAAATTTCCTGACCTTTTCCGTATACAGCACAATGTTTCCTTATACCTCTGCCGGACCAATCGTACGATATACGGATATAGAGACGCAGCTGAAGCAGCGTACCATCAATATCTCCAGATTCGGTATCGGTGCAGAGCTTTTTGTCAAAGGTCTTGCAAAGAAAGTTCTTCTGGCAGATAATCTCTCGGTTTTATACAGCAGTATCTGTGGTCATCCACAGATGTCTGTATTTACTTCATGGCTTGGCATTCTGGCTTATACAATGCAGCTTTATTTTGACTTCAGCGGCTATTCGGATATGGCCATCGGTCTGGGAAAAATGCTGGGATTTGATTTTAATAAGAACTTTGATTATCCCTATATTTCCACCAGTGTTTCTGAATTCTGGAGACGCTGGCATATTTCTCTTGGAAGCTGGTTCAGAGATTATATTTATATCCCGCTTGGCGGTAATCGGGTCTCCACTCTGAAACATATCCGAAATATCCTTGTGGTATGGGCACTTACCGGTCTATGGCATGGTGCAAGCTGGAATTTCGTACTATGGGGTGTTTATTACGGACTCTTCCTTTTACTCGAAAAATTTGTACTTCAGAAATATCTGAAAAAAATACCATCCTGGCTTTGCACTGTATACACTATGCTTGTAGTCATGATCGGATGGGTATTCTTCAGCCAAACAGACTTTGGTGCCCTTGGCCATTACCTTGGAACTATGTTTGGGATCGGAGCTTCCGGTTTCATAGACAAAACTGCACTTTACTACCTCAAGACAGGATTTATCCTTCTTCTGATCAGTATTCTTATGTGCCGTCCTGCTCCTTACCAGTACTTTAAGCGTCTGGTCAGACGCAGACCTGTTGCTGCAGTGATCATAAATCTTATTTTATTTGCATTATCGATTGCCTATATGGTTTATAACTCTTACACACCATTTTTATATGCAAAATTTTAGAAGGTAAACAATATGAAAAAATCATTAAGAAATTATCGTTTATTTTTCCACAGAATGGGACTTTTATTTTTATTTATCCCCTTGATCGTACTCATTCTGAGCATTGTGCTTCCTGACAGAGGGTTTTCTGAAAAAGAAAACCGCGTACTTTCTTCCCTGCCTCATTTAAACGGCAGTCAGATTGCTTCCGGCGGATTTGAAAAACAATTTGAAACCTATGAAAATGATCAGTTTCCACTTCGCGATCTGTGGATTACCCTGAAAGCCGGAACTGACCGTCTGATGGGCAAAGTAGAATCTAATGGTGTATACGTTGGAAAATCCGGATATCTTATGGAAGAATTTAAAGCGCCTGATCAGACACAGTATGACGCCACTGTAAAAGCAATGACTGACTTTGCGCAAAAACATTCTGATCTGAAACAATATGCACTGATCGCCCCAAATTCTGTGAATATCCTGAGCGACAGGCTTCCTGCTTTTGCCCCTGTCCAGGATCAGAATTCCTGGCTTGACAGCCTCTCTGCCTCCCTGACCGATGCAGGTGTGACCTTTATTGATGTTCGCAGCACTTTTAAAGATCACAAAATGGAAGACCTCTATTATCACACTGATCATCACTGGACTACCCAGGGTGCTTATTATGCCTATCTTAAGGCAGCCAAAGATATGGGAATTGATACTTCAGCAGACACTTATGACAAAGCACCTGTCACCCGTTCTTTTCAGGGAACACTGTCTGCCAAAAGCGGTTTCCGCTCCGGCGAAAAAGATGAGATCGATGTATTTCTCCCCACCGGAGATCAGGCACTCTCTTCTGTAGTTAATTATGTAGACGAACAGAAAAAAAGTGCCAGCTTCTATGATACTGAGAAACTTGAGACAAGAGATAAATATGCATTATTCTTTGGTGGAAACCACGCTCAGATAAAGATCAGTACTCCTACTGAAACAGATAATACACTGCTTGTGCTTAAGGATTCATACGCAAACAGCTTCATCCCATTTCTTGCTCAGCATTACCGAAAGATCATAATGATCGATCCCCGTTATTACTTTGGAGATCTGGAGCAGTTAATGCAGGTTGAAAATGTTCAGGAAATTCTGTACCTGTATAATGCTAATACCTTCTTCACAGACACTTCTCTGGAGCTTGCCCTGACAACTGCTGAACAGGATTCTTCTGATACATCTGATATCAGATAATATTATATCAAAAAATCCCCACCGAAATTTCAATGCCGAGGAAACATTGACTTTCGGTGGGGATTTTTCACACATTCACACACATTTTATAACACACACTTTTCACACACTTTTTAATAATAGGTCAGGTATAACGACTGATTTAAAACAATAATACTGTGTCTTTCATTCCCCGTTCCCAGTTTATCTGTTTTTTATATCAGCTGTACCTTAATGTGTATTATATCAGCATTTATGCCCACTTTTCATTTTATGCAAATTCAGCAATTTATTCTGCAAAAGTGTCCTTTGAGTCTCCAAAATGATTTACAAAATAATCATAGTACGTATCCAGTATTTCTTTCCGCCCACGAACACGTATAGGCACAAGTGTTCCATCTTCCATAATAAAATCGTCCTCTACATCCTTAATATAATCCATATTCACCAGATAACTCTGATGGCAGCGCAGAAAACGTTTCTCGTTAATTCTCTTCTCAATTCCTCCCAGCTTGTCCACTGTTATAATTTCGGAGCCATCTGACAGATGCAGGGTGACATTATGTTTATCGCTGTCAATATACATGATATCATCTGTACATGGATAACGGTACTGTCTTCTGTTTTTGATTGCAACACGCCTTTTCATATCCGTTTTAAGAATCCTGTTCAGAAGTTTCATCAGTTTCTCTTCTGAAAATGATTTCAACAAATATCCGGAAGCCTGTACTTCATAACTCTCTATGGCATAATCCGGTGAGGCGGTAAGAAAAATGATCGGCACCTTACACTGTATCTGTCTCAATTTTCTTGCAGTTTCCATTCCATTAAGTTTCTTCATACAAATATCCAGAAAAAGCAGATCCATAGCAATGTATCCTTCTTCCACATCGGCTATAAGCGTCTCTCCTGAATCATATTCTACAATTGAAACCTCTTCATTTATTTCTTCAAAATACTGACACAATATTTCTTTTAAAAGAAGTCTTTCAATCTCAACATCATCACAAACGACGATCGTTTTCATGTAATTTCCCCTTTCCGTATCAATATAAAAAGCAGCTTCCAAAATCCTGTCAGTCGCAAAGTTCTGACATTTATCTGTAAACAGCACAATTTCTATTAATTATATATGCTTAATCCTACGTATTCAAGTACTTTTTTCATTTATTTTACTTTTTTATAACAATCATTGTTGTTTACTTTTTTTGTGTTATACTTATATGGCAGCTTCACTTATGACAGCACTTTGGTAAAACAATCATATACTGAACTGTTACTCTATTTAACCGAATCAGGTAAGTCCCCTGCGGAGCAGTTATTCGGTGTAAAGCTGCGTAGCAAAGCGGATGATTTTATCCGCTTGACACAGAAAGAAGGAATTATATGCGTCAGGAAAAATTTAAAATGGAACGTCAGGGATTAATAAATGTGGGAGATGAAATAGAAATTTCCGAATATCAGTCTTTTATGAATTACAGTTATATCATTGAACCGGCTGTGGCAATGTCCGGCTGTTATCCAAATGCAGAACGCATCAGATCCAGAAAAGGAATCGTAAAAAATATTGAACATACACCGCGAGGTTTTATAGTGACTGCAGAATTTGATGAATAGTTACATATATTTTTCAAACACACTTCAGAAAGGAAATTATCATGGACAATAAAATAATAATCCGTACCGCTTCTGCTGCAGATGCGCCGGCACTGCTTAAAATTTACAAACCATATGTAGAAAATACAGCCATCACCTTTGAATATGATGTTCCCTCCACAGAAGAATTTGCTTCCCGGATTCAACACACTCTGAGAAAATACCCTTACCTTGTAGCTGAGGAAAAAGGAACTTTGCTTGGATATGCATATGCAGGTCCTTTCCATGAAAGACCTGCATATGACTGGGCTGTGGAAACATCTATTTATGTTGATCAGTCTCTTAAACACAGAGGGATAGGCCGCATGCTTCATGATGCCCTTGAAACCGCTTTACGTGAGCAGGGTATCTTGAATATGAATGCCTGCATTGCCTATCCTCCAAAGGAAGATGAACATCTTGACAAAAACAGTGTGGAATTTCACACTCATATGGGATATCGTCTTGTAGGTGAGTTCCATAAATGCGGTTACAAATTCAACCACTGGTATAATATGGTCTGGATGGAGAAGCTGATCGGTGAACATCTGACAGTTCAGAAGCCACCGAAATTCCCTCTCCTGTAGCCTGTTATTTCTGTGACTTCCAGAAATTATCAGAATCAATCCTGTGTCACTATCGCAAGTGCCAGTATACATTAACGCAAAAAAACCTTAGAAGTATCTTCTAAGGTTTTTCAAGAGGTGCCACCCGGATTTGAACCGGGGATAGAGGTGTTGCAGACCTTTGCCTTACCACTTGGCTATGGCACCATATTCACTTTTTATTATATGTAAGAAATCTTACATAATGACTCCAAGGGGATTTGAACCCCTGTTACCGCCGTGAAAGGGCGGTGTCTTAACCGCTTGACCATGGAGCCTGGTAGAAAATTGAATTTGATATCGGACTTCATGTTTCCGAAAACTCCCCCTGTTGGACTCGAACCAACGACACTGCGGTTAACAGCCGCATGCTCTACCGACTGAGCTAAGGAGGAATAAAGGTTTGCACCTTCAAAACTACATACATGTTGACATTTCCTTGAGATTCATTCTTCCTGCGATTCTTGGTCAAGCCCTCACCCGATTAGTAACAGTCAGCTCCATGCATTGCTGCACTTCCACCTCTGCCCTATCTACCTCG
>NZ_JADPGO010000021.1:0-69174 GCF_015668165.1 Blautia sp. 1001283B150304_161114_C9
TATCCGGTTAAGAAATATGTGAAACGTACAGAAGGCAAAAATACCGTAACTGTAACCTTTACAAACGTAAAGAAAGGCAACTGGTATGTGACAGTACGTTCCTGGAATAGAACCTCCAAGAACAAGTCCAGAGTTTACAGTCCATATTCCACAATGAAGAAATTCAAGACAAAGAAATAGCTTCTCTTTCTTAGATGTTACAGTGAAATGATAAAACATGATATCATCTGAATATATAAAAGCAGGGCAGAAACAGTTTTAATGCTGTTTCTGCCCTGCTTTTGTCTGATTTCAATGGGAATTTTTTACATTGCATTTTTGTCTTTCCGTCTGGGATTTTTATTAACTATTGGTTAGTTTTTTTCATTCCAGTAATCTGTTTTTTGCTTCAGATCAATATTTTTACTGAAAAATACAGGATTCTTTTTCTGCTGAATCTGTATTTCGTAATCTTTTAATGTTTTTACTACAGTATTGGACAGTATCAGGATCACCGGAATGTTGATCAACGCCATTACCCCCATTAATACGTCGGAGATATGCCACAGTAATGTCATTTCCATACCTGCACCCCAAAATACCGCCAATGCTGATACAATGCGAAATCCTGTCATAAATTTCCTGTCCGGTTGTTTTTTATGAATATAAGTCAGCAGATTGTCACAATAGAAACAATTTCCCAATAATGTGGTGAAAGCAAATAATACCATGGCGATCATGATAAAATATGGGCCAAAAGAACCAAGTGTCTTGTGAAGTGCTGCCTGCACCCATGGTGCACCCTGAAGTTCTTTTGCAGGTATCACACCAGATACCAGACACATCATGGCAGTTGCAGTACACAATAATAATGTGTCGATAAACACAGACAACATTTGTACAAGTCCCTGCTTGACCGGATGGCTGACTACTGCAGACGCTGCTGCATTTGGTGCAGAACCAATACCTGCTTCATTGGAATACAGACCTCTTCGGATTCCCTGCATCATGGCCGATCCGGCAAAACCGGCAAAAATGGCTTTAAAGTCAAATGCTTCTTTGAAAATCTGTGCCATGACTGACGGAAGCTGTCCGATGTTCAATACTACGACCAACAGAGATACCAGAATATATGCAATTCCCATAAATGGAACCAGGGTAGAGGTTACTTTCACAATTCTGTTACCGCCACCCAGCAGACACCATCCCATTACCAGTGACAGAATTCCTCCAATGATCCAGGGCGTAATCTCTGCATTGTAAAATGGCTGGCTGGCAAAGGTAGACTGAAGATTGTAAGAAGCCAGCATATTAAATCCAAATGCATAAGTTAGGATCATGGCTATACAGAAAACCACAGCCAATTCTCTGCTGTGCAGTGCTGCTTCTATATAATAAGCTGGACCACCATAACACCTGCCATCTTCCCCTTTTTTCTTATATATCTGTGCCAGTGTGCTTTCTGCTAAAGCTGATGCACTGCCAAGAATGGCAATGATCCACATCCAGAATACGGAACCTACACCACCGATGCAGATAGCGGAAGATACTCCCACAATGTTGCCTGTCCCTACACGAGATGCTGTAGAGACCATCAGTGCCTGAAAGGATGACACACTTTCTTTTCCCTCTGGCTTCTCCATTACAGCATTACAGGCTTTCCGGAATAAACGTACCTGCGGAAATCTGGTCCGAATAGTAAAATAGATACCGGAACCAATTAATATCACAATCAGCAATTTGCTGTAAAGAAATGTGTTGATTGTGTCAATGATCGTTTCGAACATAAATTCTCCTCTCAACAGAATTTTTATCATAAGTTACTGTTCTGTACATGACAGATACATCGGGCAAAAAACCCAGATTATTACTATGATACAATATTTTTGCTTCTTTGAAAAGGAAATCTTTCATTGCATAAAAATTACAGTTGGAGCTTTTTGATATAATTATCCAAAAAAATGGAAAAGTAATTCCTATCGAGATCAAGCGGGATAAGCTTACTTTGTCATTCCTGATACGGAATCCCCTAACACCAATGTACCTGCAATGTTGAAGGTATTCTATTTTCCACAGATTACAGAACCGAAAGAAAAATATGTTAAACTAAAAAAAATGCCAGAGGAGGAAATGCCTTATGATAAGAAAACAACTCTTAATCGGAATACTGGCAGCTATGACTGTCGCACTGCCAGCTGTCGGCATATATGCCGGTTCCGCAAAAGCCAGTGAAATCCAAAGCAGCAATGAAGACACGGTGTCCGGTAATAAAGGAGCCAGTATCGACAAAGTCGTGACATTACAGAATTCCGTAAAAATGACAGACCAAATCTCTGCGGCAGTCAATGGGGAAAATATTATGTTCAGTCCCACAAGCCTTAATTTTGCGCTGGGCATGATCGCAGAAGGTGCAAAAGGAGAGACAAAAGAAGTTCTATGTAATTACCTGGGAACCGATGATTTTGCATCCTATGCAAAGGAATATCTGAACAAGATTAAAGAATATAATACTGAAGATGAGAGTTACGGATATACGTCAAAATTAAAGATTGCAGATGCAGTCTGGGTGGATAATAATCTGACATTACAGGAAGAATTTAAAAATTCAGTAACGAACGGTTTTGGGGCTGAAGTGGAAAATGTAGATTTTTCCGCTGCCGAGAAAACATGCGGTATCATTAATTCCTGGTGTGACAAAAATACGGAAGGGCTGATCCCGAAAATCATAACCCCGGATCTGATCAATGATACTACCGGACTGTGCTTAACTAATTCACTATATTTTGAGTCCGGATGGAGTGGAGAACCCTGGAATGTTTCTGATACAGAAGAGAAGTTTGGAAATAATGAAAAGACAAAATACATGACCAGTGCCGGAGACAGGTATTATGAAAATGATAAGGCAACAGCATTTGACAGGGAGTATGCAAACGGACTGAGTTTTGTCGGAATCCTGCCTGTCGATGAAGGCGATTTTACACTTGAGGATCTGGATATTGGTGGACTTCTGAAATCTCAGCCAGAGTATGACGAAGTACAATGTAAGATGCCAAAACTTGATTTTGAGACTACCGCCATCCTAAATGACATACTCTCAGGCCTGGGGCTTGATAATATATTTTCCAGCAACGCTGATTTCTCCGGTATTGCAGACAAAAATGTAAATGTAGATACGATACTGCAGAAAACAAAACTGGAACTGGATGAAAACGGCACGAAAGCAGCAGCAGTGACAGCAGTTATCATGGAATGTATGTCAGCTGTAGAGGAGAAAGAACCAGTTATCAAAAATGTGGAACTCACTCGTCCTTTTGCCTTCCTGATCTATGACAGGAGCAATGACGAAATGCTATTTATGGGAAAAGTAATGACAGTTTCCTGATGAAAAGGGGATGCCATGCGTGGCATCCCTCTTCATGAATTATTTTTTTTTCTCAAAATAAACAAAACGGTCAATTGCATCCAGAATAGGGGGTGGAATTTAAAGTTTCATTTTAGGGATAGAATAAATGTTTATACTCTATCTTGCATCTTCTATTTATTCATGTTAAAATCTTAAGATGTCAAAAATACAATATATACGAGATAAAAAACAGCAGTGAGCTGTTATGAAGATAGGAGATAACAATTAAATGGCAATGAGTCCGATGATGCAGGAATACTGCAAGACAAAGGAACAATATAAAGACTGCATTTTATTCTACCGTCTGGGAGATTTTTATGAAATGTTTTTTGATGATGCATTACTTGTCACCAGGGAACTGGAGATTACCCTTACAGGAAAGGACTGCGGATTAGAGGAGAGGGCACCCATGTGTGGTGTCCCTTATCATGCTGCGGAGACTTATATTAATCGTCTGATCGAGAGAGGACATAAGGTAGCGATCTGTGAGCAGGTAGAGGATCCTAAAAAAGCCAAAGGACTGGTAAAGCGTGAGGTTGTAAGGATCGTAACCCCAGGAACCACACTGGATGCTGCTGCTCTTGATGAGACAAAGAATAATTACCTGATGTCTATTGTGTCTATGGAAGAACATTTCGGATGCGCTATTGCAGACATTACAACAGGTGACTGTTTCCTTACTGAGGTGGACAAACCTCAGAAACTTCTTGATGAGATCAATAAATTTGTTCCTGCAGAGATTATCTGTAATGATTCTTTTTATATGTCCAATATAGATACAGATGACTTGCAGAACCGTCTTGGGATTTGTGTTTTTTCATTGGATTCCTGGTATTTCGATGACGAGTTGTGCCGCCGCACACTAAAAGATCATTTTCATGTAGGTTCTCTGGATGGACTGGGCGTTGGTGATTATGACTGCGGGATCATTGCAGCAGGAGCACTTTTCCTTTATCTGAAGGAAACACAGAAAACCGCGCTGTCCCATATGGCGACGATCCGTCCGTATGCAGCAGAAAAGTATATGCTGATCGACAGCTCCAGCCGCAGGAATCTTGAACTTGTAGAAACATTACGTGAAAAACAGAAAAGAGGTTCTCTTCTCTGGGTACTGGATAAGACAAAGACTGCCATGGGTGCCAGAACACTTCGCAGTTATGTAGAACAGCCATTAATCGACAGAGATGAGATCGAGGAACGTCTTGAGGCGTTGGAAGAGTTAAATAAAAATGGAATGCTTCGCGACGAGATCAGGGAATATCTGGGACCTGTCTATGATCTGGAACGACTGATCAGTCGTATCAGTTATAAGTCAGCTAATCCGCGGGATCTGATCGCTTTTGCTTCTTCACTGGAAATGCTTCCATATATAAAACAGGTATTAAAAGAATTTAAGACTCCCCTGCTTCAGAAAATTTATGAAGATATGGACTCTCTGGAAGATGTAACAGATCTGATTAAACGTGCCATCGTGGAAGATCCGCCTCTTGCACAGAAGGATGGCGGTATTATCAAAGAAGGTTATAATGAAGATGTAGATAAATTCCGCCGCTCCAGAACAGATGGCAAAAAATGGCTTTCCGAACTGGAAGCAAGGGAACGTGAGCGTACAGGTATCAAGACAATGAAGATTAAATATAATCGTGTATTTGGTTATTCACTGGAGGTTACCAATACATTTAAAGACCAGGTACCTGACAACTATATTCGTAAGCAGACACTTTCTAATGCAGAACGTTACATTACACAGGAATTGAAGGAATTGGAAGATTTAATTCTTGGTGCAGAGGACAAGCTTTATGCGCTGGAATATGAATTATTCTGTAATGTGCGTGATACTGTCGGTAAAGAGGTTGTGCGTATTCAGAAAACAGCCAAGGCAGTAGCCGCATTAGATGTGTTTGCTTCTCTTGCACTGGTTGCAGAACGAAATCATTTTGTGCGTCCAAAAACAAACACAACAGGTGTGATTGACATCAAGAATGGCCGTCATCCGGTTGTAGAGCAGATGATTGAGAACGATATGTTTATTGCAAATGATACATATCTGGACAACCATAAAAAAAGGGTATCCATTATCACAGGCCCAAATATGGCAGGTAAGTCTACATATATGAGACAGACTGCCCTGATCGTACTGATGGCACAGATTGGAAGCTTTGTCCCTGCTGAAAAAGCAAACATCGGAATTGTTGACAGAATCTTTACTCGTGTTGGTGCATCGGATGATCTGGCAAGCGGTCAGAGTACCTTTATGGTGGAAATGACAGAGGTTGCGAATATTCTGAGAAATGCCACTTCCAGAAGTCTTCTGATCCTGGACGAGATCGGACGTGGTACCAGTACATTTGACGGTCTTGCAATTGCATGGGCAGTGATCGAGCATATCAGCAATACGAAGCTCTGTGGCGCCAAAACATTATTTGCTACTCATTACCATGAGCTTACTGAACTGGAGGGCAAGATTCCGGGAGTTAATAACTACTGTATTGCTGTCAAGGAAAAAGGGGACGATATTGTATTTCTGCGTAAGATCGTTCAGGGCGGCGCAGACAAAAGTTATGGTATCCAGGTTGCCAAGCTTGCCGGTGTTCCGGATTCTGTGATCCAGAGAGCAAAGGAACTGGTGGAGGAACTGAGTGATGCGGATATTACGGCAGCAGTAAAAGACCTGACATCTGCGAAAAAGAAAAAGCCTGTATACGATCAGATGGATATGGCACAGATGTCTCTGTTCGATACAGTTAAGGATAACGATATCATTGATGAGATAAAAGGTCTTGATATGGGGAATATGACTCCTATCGAGGCAATGAATACACTTTATAACCTACAGAACAAGATTAAGAACAGATGGTGATAAAAGTTGAGAAAAATTGCAGTATTAGACCAGCAGACCATAGATAAGATCGCTGCCGGTGAGGTAGTGGAACGTCCGTCCTCCATTGTAAAGGAGCTTGTGGAGAATGCAATTGATGCAGGAGCAACTGCTGTAACAGTGGAGATCACAGACGGTGGCAAAAAGATGATACGTATCACAGATAATGGCGGGGGTATGGAAAGAGATCAGGTACCCCTGGCATTTTTGCGTCATGCCACCAGTAAGATTGAGAAGGTTGAGGATCTGGAACACATTGCGTCTCTTGGATTTCGCGGTGAGGCTTTGTCCAGTATTGCCGCTGTTGCACAGGTGGAACTGATCACAAAAACCCCATCTGCATTAAGCGGAGTCCGCTATGTGATCAATGGTGGTGTACAGGAGTCTTTAGAGGATATGGGGGCTCCGGAAGGAACTACTTTCCTGGTAAGAAACCTTTTTTATAATACACCTGCAAGAAGCAAGTTCCTGAAATCAGATACTACGGAAGGAAATTATGTCAGCACTTTGATGGAACAGCTGGCATTGTCCCATCCTGAGATTTCTTTTAAATATATCCAGAATAAACAGGTGAAGCTTCATACTTCCGGAAATTACAATGTAAAAGATGTGATCTATAATATATATGGAAGAGATATTACCAAAGCACTTCTTGAAGTATCCTACGAGAATGATTTCATGAAGATTGAGGGTTTTGTGGGAAAACCGGAGATTTCCAGAGGCAACCGTACTTTTGAGAATTACTATATTAACGGACGTTTTGTAAAAAACAGGATTATTGCAAAGGGAATCGAGGATGCCTATAAGGGATTTCTCATGCAGCATAAGTTTCCTTTTGTTTCTCTTCATATCCAGATGGAGGGAAATGATCTGGACGTAAATGTACATCCAAGCAAGATGGAGGTACGTTTTGCAAGAGGAACGGAAGTTTATGATGCAGTTTATGAGACAGTCCACAAGGCTCTTACTACAAGAGAAATGATCCAGACAGTGCCTTTTGGAAAAGAAGAACCGATTAAAAAGCAGCAGCCTGTGGTAAAACCGGGGGATGTACCGGAGCCATTTGAAACCAGACGTCGAGCTGAAATTCCGGAGTATCGTCCACAGACTGTAAATACAGCTTCCAGGGTTTCTGAGCATACCGCACTACCACGAGGAACTGTTACAATGGCAGAACAGGCAGTGCGTGAACAGCAGATCTATCAGACCAGGGATCCTCTTACCAAGGCAGAGGAACAGCTTTTTGAGGGAACACTAAGCGAGAAAAAGAATGAAGAACAACCGGTATTTTCAGAGACAAAGCAGGAAATTGCAGAACAGAAAACTGCAGAATATCTGAAGACTGCTGTGGATTCAGAAGGAAACAGAAAACAGATAGAACAAAACAAAAATGTAATATCAGAAGAAATCAGACCACAGCAGCTGGAATTATTTGAGGAAAAACTTCTTGCTCCTGAATCCCGAAGCCGTCATCAGCTGATCGGACAGATTTTTGATACTTACTGGCTTGTTCAGTTTGAGGATAAATTTTTTATTATCGACCAGCATGCGGCACATGAAAAGGTTTATTATGAACGTTTCGTAAAAAGGTTTCGTGAGCAGACAGTAGAATCCCAGTACCTCAGCCCGCCGCTGATCGTATCCCTGAATCTTCAGGAAGAAGCTCTTCTTAAGGCTAACCGTAAGTATTTCGAGGATTTTGGATTTGAGATTGAACCATTTGGCGGTAAGGAATACTGTATCAATGCAGTCCCGGCCAATCTGTACGGTCTTACGGAGGAAGAACTTTTTCTGGAAATGCTTGACAATCTTGCTTCTGAGAAGGATAAAGATCCACTTGGAATCTTTGCTTCCAGACTGGCCACCATGGCATGTAAGGCTGCGGTAAAGGGAAATCACCAGATGTCCGACCGGGAAGCAAATGCCTTGATCGATGAACTGCTCACACTGGAGAACCCCTATCACTGTCCTCATGGAAGACCGACGATTATTTCCATGACTAAAACAGAACTGGAAAAGAAATTTAAACGTATTGTATAGTTTATATATAAGGAGCTATTATGAAAAAGCCACTGATCGTTCTTACAGGACCGACGGCAGCAGGAAAAACCCATCTATCCATTGCACTTGCGAAAGCAGTAAACGGAGAGATCATTTCCGCTGATTCCATGCAGGTCTACAAATATATGGATATTGGCTCGGCTAAGATCCGGCCGGAGGAGATGCAGGGAGTAAAGCATTATCTGGTAGATGAACTGCTGCCTGAGGAAGAATTTCATATCGTGAAATTCCAGCAGATGGCAAAAGCTGCCATGGAAGAAATTTATGCCAAGGGGAAAATTCCTGTTCTGGTAGGAGGAACCGGATTTTATATACAGGCTATTACAAAGGATATTGATTTTACTCAGGCCGAGCAGGAAGACGGATACCGTCAGGAGCTGGAACAGCTTGCTGCAGAGAAGGGAAATGAATATCTGCATCAGATGCTTTTGGATGTTGATCCTGTCAGTGCCGGGGAAATCCACGCCAATAATGTGAAACGTGTGATCAGGGCACTGGAGTTTTATCATCAGAACCAGTCGCCGATCTCTGCACATAATCAGGAGCAGAAGGAACATGAAACCCCTTATAATCTGGCATATTTTGTGCTGAATGTACCAAGGGAACTTCTTTATAAACGGATTGATGACCGTATTGATGAGATGTTAAAAGAGGGACTCCTTGAGGAAGTGCAGAAGTTAAAAGATATGGGATACCACAGGGGGATGGTTTCCATGCAGGGACTTGGATATAAAGAAATCCTTGCATATCTGGATGGCGAGTATCCGTTAGAGGAAGCGGTCAGGATCCTGAAAAGAGATACCAGACATTTTGCAAAACGCCAGCTGACCTGGTTTCGCAGGGAGAAGGATACCATCTGGATGAATAAGGATGAATTTGACTATAATGAAGACAGAATCCTTGATGAAATGCTGAAGGTATGCAGGGACAGAGGAATTTTATAACCGAATTTTTCTTAAAAATCACTGATACAGAATAAGTGAAATTCAGAGATAAAATAAAGATAATAATGCAAACAGAAATGAGGACGAAACAAATTATGAAAGAAATGTACGCACAGCTTGGGATTTCTTCAGAGGTTTATGACTTTGGTCATAAGATTGAGGAATCTTTAAAAGAAAGATTTGAAAAATTTGATAAAACGGCAGAATATAACCAGATGAAGGTGCTTCTTGCCATGCAGAAAAATAAAGTAAGCGCAGAATGCTTCGGAAGTTCTTCCGGTTATGGATATGACGATATTGGCCGGGAAACACTTGAAAAGGTTTATGCAGATACTTTCCATACGGAAGCCTGTCTGGTACGCCCGCAGATCACATGCGGAACTCACGCGCTGGCCATTGCCTTATTCGGTAATCTCCGTCCGGGTGATGAACTTCTGGCACCTGCCGGAAAGCCTTACGATACTCTGGAAGAGGTAATCGGTATCCGCCCGTCAAAAGGTT
Organism: Blautia sp. 1001283B150304_161114_C9; assembly: GCF_015668165.1. Lineage (NCBI taxonomy): Bacteria > Bacillati > Bacillota > Clostridia > Lachnospirales > Lachnospiraceae > Blautia > Blautia sp. 1001283B150304_161114_C9. Next base: position 9,767 of record NZ_JADPGO010000021.1, read on the forward strand.
CTCTCGCAGAATATGGAGTAAGTTACCGTCAGGTAGAACTGTTGGAAGACGGGACCTTTGATTATGACAGCATCCGTAAAGCAATCAATGAAAAAACACGTCTTGTGGAGATCCAGCGTTCCAAAGGATACCAGACACGTCCGTCTTTCTCTGTAAAGCAGATTGGAGAGCTGATTTCTTTTGTAAAGAGTATTAAACCGGATGTGATCTGTATGGTGGATAACTGCTACGGTGAGTTTGTAGATACCATTGAGCCAAGTGATGTGGGAGCTGATATGATTGTTGGTTCTCTGATCAAAAATCCGGGTGGCGGACTTGCGCCTATCGGCGGTTATATTGCAGGTACTAAGGAGTGCGTGGAGAATGCTTCTTACAGAATGACCTGTCCCGGACTTGGCAGTGAAGTAGGCGCAACTCTGGGAGTCAACCGTTCTTTCTTCCAGGGATTTTTCCTTGCACCAATGGTTACCAAGGGTGCGTTAAAGGGAGCTGTGTTTGCGGCAAATATTTATGAGAAACTTGGATTCCCGGTAATCCCGGATTCCACAGAGCCACGTCAGGACATCATTCAGGCGGTAAGTCTTGGCACACCGGAAGGTCTGATCGCATTCTGTAAGGGTATTCAGGCAGCAGCACCGGTTGACAGTTATGTAGATCCGGAGCCATGGGATATGCCCGGATATGACAGTCAGGTTATCATGGCAGCAGGTGCTTTTGTACAGGGCTCTTCCATCGAGCTTTCTGCAGATGGTCCGATGAAGCCTCCATATGCAGTGTATTTTCAGGGAGGACTTACCTGGGAACATGCAAAACTGGGTGTTCTGATGTCCCTGCAGAAAATGGTTGATAAAGGACTTGTAACTTTATGAAAAAAAGACAGGTAGTGATCACAGGAGCAGGAGCCTGTGGACTGATGGCAGCGATCATGGCGGCCCGAAACGGGGCAGCAGTCACTGTTCTGGAACAGAACGAGAAACCCGGAAAGAAAATCTGTGCTACAGGAAACGGCAGATGTAATTTTTCTAATCTTGCAAGACCGGATGATGCATACAGAGGCGAACATCCGGAATTTGTCGAAGATGCACTCAGAGAGTTTTCTGTCGAGAATACCATTGAGTTTTTCAAAGAGATAGGAATCTATCCTTTAAACAGGAACGGCTATCTTTATCCGAGAAGCAATCAGGCGCAGAGTGTTGTAGATGTACTGTGTATGGAGGCTGCCAGTCTGGGTGTGAAAATAAAGACAAACGAACAGGTTACAGAAATAAAAACTGGGACAAATGGAAAGAATTTCCAAATCCTGACAAAAGGATGGCACTATGATGCAGATGCACTGATACTTGCCAATGGATCCCGGGCATCTTCTGTTTCAGGTTCAGACGGCAGCGGATATATGCTGGCAGAGAGCTTTCAGCACCGCATTGTCCCGGTTTATCCGGCACTTACTGCCCTGAAGTGTAAAGGTTCTTCTTTTAAGGCATGGGCAGGCGTACGTACAGAAGGAGAGATTTCTCTTTTTACAGATGGGAAATTCTGTAAATCTGAACATGGCGAGCTGCAGCTTACAGAATACGGAATCTCCGGAATCCCAGTGTTTCAGCTCAGCACTTATGCAGTACGTGCAGTCAGAGAAGGACATAAAGCAGAGCTCCGCATTAATTTCATGCCGGAGCTGTCAGAAGAAGAATTAAAGAAACTTCTGTATGCACGAAAGAAGGCATGTCCCTATAAAAAAGAAAAAGAACTCCTGGTGGGACTTTTCCCGGAAAAGCTTATCAAAATCCTTATATCACAAAAACAACTGGTTTCTGCTATAAGGGAATTTCCTCTTGAAGTGCAGGATGGTATGTCATTTTCACAGGCACAGGTCTGCTCCGGGGGAGTAGATACCTCACAGGTAAATTCTCAAACCATGGAGTCAAAGCTCTGTAAGGGTCTGTATTTTGCAGGGGAGCTTCTAGATATTGACGGTACATGCGGCGGATATAATCTGCAATGGGCATGGAGCAGCGGCGCAGTGGCCGGCAAAAATGCCGCAAAGGAGGAGAAAAATTGATTCGAATTTCACAGCTGAAACTTCCGATCACACATACAAAGGCACAGCTCGAAAAAAAGATTGCAAAAACATTAAAAAATCCCGGAAACAGTTTTACTTACGAAATAAAAAAGCAATCTCTGGACTGCAGACACAAAAATGACAAAATCTTTGTATATACTGTAGATGTAACGATCAGAGATGAACAGAAACTCGCCAAAAAAGTTAACAATAACAATATTATGTTAACCAAAGAGAAACCATATGAATTTCCCTCTCCGGGTGAGACACCTCTTTTACATTCTCCCGTTATTGTGGGAAGTGGTCCTGCAGGACTTTTCTGCGGATGGTATCTTGCGAAAGCCGGATATTGTCCAATAATACTTGAACGCGGAGAAAAGGCTGAGAAACGTCAGAAAACAGTAGAGAATTTCTGGAAAAATGGTGTTCTTGACCCTGAGTCCAATGTACAGTTCGGAGAGGGCGGCGCCGGCACCTTTTCCGACGGAAAGCTGAACACGCTGGTAAAAGATCCTTACGGACGTAATCATGAGGTACTGAAGCGTTTCGTAGCTGCCGGCGCACCGGAAGAAATTATTTATCAGCAGAAGCCACATCTGGGAACGGATGTACTGGTTGGTATTGTTGAAAAAATGCGTCATGAAATCGAAGAAATGGGAGGAAAATTCTGCTTCCGTTCCAAGGTGACAGATCTGATTTTTGAGAACAATACATTAAAAGAAATTGAGATCAACAATGATAAGAGAATCCCTGCACAAGTCTGTGTACTGGCACCAGGACACAGTGCAAGAGATACTTTTGAAATGTTACAGAAACGTGGTGTTTATATGGAGCCAAAGTCATTTGCAGTGGGGCTGCGTATTGAACATCCTCAGGAAATGATCAATATGGATCTTTATGGAGAGCCTGAGAATGAATTACTTGGTGCAGCCAGCTATAAAGTAACCCATAAGTGTGCAAATGGCAGAGGTGTTTATTCTTTTTGTATGTGTCCGGGCGGATATGTTGTAAATGCATCCTCTGAACCCGGTCGTCTCGCAGTGAACGGAATGAGCTATCAGGCACGTGATTCCAGAAATGCAAACAGTGCCATGATCGTCACAGTCACACCAGAAGATTTCCCGGATAAAGGAGTTCTTGGCGGCGTAGAATTTCAGCGTGATCTGGAGAAAAAAGCATGGGAGCTCGGAGAAGGAAAAATTCCTGTTCAGCTGTTTGGTGATTTTTGCAAAAATCAGGCAAGTGAAGCATTAGGAGAGGTTACTCCCTGTATGAAGGGAGAATATATACTGACAAATGTACGCTCTGTTCTGCCAAAAGCAGTAGGCGATTCTATTGAAGAAGGTGTCAGAGCCTTCGGAAAACGAATTTCCGGATTTGACAGAGAGGATGCACTGCTCAGTGGTATTGAAAGCCGTACTTCTTCTCCTGTAAGAATCGTACGTGATCAGGAGCTCACAGCAAATATGGCAGGAATTTATCCATGTGGCGAAGGTGCAGGTTACGCAGGCGGAATCACAAGTGCTGCCATGGATGGAATCAAAGTTGCTGAGACTGTATGCCGAAAATATGCGGCTATAAAAAACAATTGATCTCTTAAGCGGGATATTACCGATAACCAGTAACCCAGTAACCATAAAGTTCACATAAAAATCAGAGAGGAGAGTGTACATCTCTCCTCTTTTATGCTAGAATATAATTTGCAATTTGCCCAGAGGCTTTAGAGAGCACAGGCAGACTTATGAATAATGCAAATAATATTATGAAGCAGCTTCCCAGGGAACAGCGGCCGTATGAGAAATGCTTTATGCAGGGTGAGGGTTCATTAAATGACACTGAACTGCTGGCAGTAATCCTGCGCAGCGGCACTTCAGGAAAGAATTCACTGGCACTTGCACAGGAGATCCTGAAATTTATGGAGTCGTCCTCCTATCCCGGCCTTATGGGGCTTATGCATGTATCTGTACAGGATCTTATGAAGATTCATGGAATCGGACAGGTAAAAGCAGTACAGTTAAAATGCATTGGAGAACTTTCCAAAAGAATTGCCAAGGCTGCTGCCAGACCGCAGATAGTTATGAACAATCCCTCCTCCATAGCAGCTTATTATATGGAAGAACTCCGCCATGAAGAGCAGGAACTGGTGATCTGTATGATGTCAGATGTGAAAGGACATTTTCTGGGAGATAAGATACTGACCCGGGGAACTGCAACCGGTTCGCTGGTAACACCAAGGGAAATCTTCATGGAAGCCCTGCGCCGCCATGCAGTCAGTCTGATATTGATACACAATCATCCAAGTGGTGATCCTACACCAAGTCCGGATGACTTACAGATCACAGCCAGGATTTATCAGGCGGGGGAACTGCTGGGAATACATCTGCTGGATCATATTGTGATCGGGGATCAGAGATACTGCAGCTTCAGAGAAGAAGGATTATGGAATACATATACAGAATAAGGCAACAACAAAGGGGCAGAATATGCTATTTGAGAAAACATATGGAATAGATTTGGGAAGCAGTTCCGTAAAAGTCTATTCTTTTTTCAGAAACAAAACTTATATCGAGAAAAATATGATCGCGTCCAAGGGACACACGATCATTGCAATGGGAAATGAAGCATACGATATGTTTGAGAAATCCCCCACAGATATTACGGTTACTTCGCCAATGACATTTGGCATGATCGCTAATCTGGAACTTCAGGAGATTGTTCTTTACAGTATGATCCGAAAGATCGATCATATCCTGGGATTTGGCGCAACAATGTATTTTACTGTTCCTCTGGATATGACTGCGGTTGAGAAACGGGCATATTTTCATGTGGCGAATGGTCACTGGTTAAAGAAAAATCGCGTATTTATGGTAGAGGCACCCATTGCAGATGCCATTGCCATGGGTGTCAATCTGGAAGATCCGGAAGGAAATATGATCGTAAATATCGGTGCACAGAGTACAGAAGTATCGATCATCACCGGAGGAAAGATCATTATCAGCAGGAAAATACCGCTTGGCGGCAGACAGATGAATGAATCTGTCTGCAGTGAAATACGTAAAAGATATAATCTGCAGATTGGCACAAGGACTGCCAAGAGGCTTAAGATGGTCATGGGACGCCTCAGTGATCCGAAAAAGGAAGTACGTAAGGTTGTAGGAATTGACTGTATTTCCGGACTGCCAAGAGAAGAAATCATTTCTTCTTATGTGGTAAATGACGGTATCATGAACTGTCTGAATGAGATTGCGGCAGAGATGAAAACATTTCTGGAGCGAATTCCTCCCCAGATTTCCTACCATATTGCGAAACAGGGGATTTACATAACCGGAGGCAGTACCAGACTTCCTTATATTGATAAATACCTTGCCAGTTATACAGGATTCACCTTTAATCTGTCAGATTTTTATGAAACCTCGGCAGTTACAGGTCTGGAGAAAATAATCAGAAATAAAGAACTGCGTGAATGGGCAGTACCGGTTACGCAGAGAAAACTATAATTTTTAGGGGTGCATCAATGAAAAACCTGAAAAAGAAAGTACATTTTAGGATTAAATTAAAAAGTAAACATCTTCTGGTCATTATGTCGATTTTCTGCGTCAGCTGTATTGCTGCCACTTTTTCATCCGGCGTAACCACTGCACCGCTGCAGGATGCCGCCGGGATACTGATCGTTCCATTTGAAAACAGCATCAATCGGATCAGTTCAGTTCTGAAAGGAATGCAGGACCGTATGCGTGATAAAGAAGAAATCCTCAGTGAGAACGAAAATTTAAAGGCACAGATAGACAGTCTCACAGAACAGAACAATAAACTGATCCAGGATCAGACAGAATATGTAAGATTACAGCAGATGTATAATCTTGACCAGCAGTATACCGAATATCCAAAGATTGCTGCAGAAATCATATCCAAAGATCCGGGCAACTGGTATGATACCTTTATGATCAACCGGGGATCTGCAGACGGCATTCGTGTGGATAATAATGTACTTGCAGATAAAGGTCTGGTCGGGATCGTGACAGAGGTCGGAACTCACTGGGCGACTGTACGTTCCATTATCGATGACAGCAGCAATGTCAGTGCCATGACTGTCAGCACACAGGATAACTGTGTGGTGGAAGGAGATCTGGAACTCATCGATGAGGGTAAATTAAGCTTCAGCCAGTTGTATGACCAGAATAATAAAGTAACAGTGGGGGAACGCATCGTTACCTCCAATATCAGTGAGAAATATGTAGAGGGACTGTTTATCGGATACGTCAGTGAGGTGGAACAAAACAGCAACAATCTGACCAAAACAGGTACCATTGTCACACCTGTAGATTTCCAGCATCTGAAAAATGTACTTGTCATTACAGTAAATAAACAGGATTCTGTTAATGACAATGCTCAGGCAGCTCAGGAGGCGACTGCAAATGAAGAGTAAGATAGCGTTATTTTTTATGATCCTGATCAGTTTTCTTCTTCAGTGTACTCTTCTTCATGTGATATCCATCGGTTCTATCACGCCGAATCTGATCCTGATCCTGTGTATATCCATGGGGCTGATGCGCGGAAGAAAAAGTGGACTGTGGACAGGATTTTTCTGTGGATTTCTGGTAGACATGTTCTATGGCTCTGTGTTTGGTTTCTACGCTCTGATCTATATGTATATTGGCTTTTTAAGCGGATATGCCCACAGGATCTGCTATGATGATGACATAAAGGTTCCGGTTATGCTTGCAGGTATCGGGGATTTACTGTACGGACTTTCTGTCTATGCATTGCAGTTTCTGCTCAGGGGACGTCTGGGGCTCGGAACCTATTTATACCGGATTATTTTACCGGAGATTTTTTATACAGTGATCCTTACACTGATTGTTTACCGGGTATTTCATTATATTAATTATCATTTCATGAAGAATCCATCAATGAAGGAAAGTGAGTCTATTTGGGTACTAAAATAAAAAGATTTTTTAAAAAGATACGAATAAAACGTACCACAGTACTGGTACTGGTTTTTGTATTTATGTCAGCCACTCTGGTCCGTCAGCTTTTTGAACTGCAGATCATCCAGGGAGAGGCTTATATCAGCAAATTTGAATCAAGAACAACAAAAAAACGTGTGATCAAAAGTACGCGTGGCAATATCTATGACAGAAATGGTGAGGAGCTGGCAACAAATGTGCTGGCTTATTCTGTTACCTTTGAGGATAATGGAACTTATGATTCTACCAGAGAAAAGAATCTTACACTGAACGGGATTGCCTATAAAGTCCTGAAAATCCTTGAGTCCAACGGGGATTCCATCAGTACCGGCTTCCATATTGTTTTGGATAAGAGCGGGAATTATGCTTTTGATGTTGATGAGGGATTTACTCTGAACCGTTTTCGTGCGGATATTTACGGAGAACCGTTGATTGATAACCTGACAAAAAAACAGAAAAATGCCACTGCAGATCAGATGATCGAGTTTATGAGCGGAAAAGAGGGATTTTCCATTGTTCTTTACGGCGATAATGCTTATACCAAAGAAGAACTGACATCCCATGGACTTCCGGAGAACCTGTCAAAGCAGGATATACTTGAGCTTTCCAAAATCCGCTATGCACTGAGCACTAACAGTTTCAAGAAGTACATGGCCGTTACGATCGCTTCAAATATAAGCGAAAAATCTGTAGCTGCAATCAGAGAAGATCAGCCGGAGCTTCAGGGAATTGACATTGTAGAGGATTCTGTCCGCAAATACATTGATGATGCAAGCATGGGACCAATTCTTGGTTATACGGGACAGGCTTCTTCAGAAGAGCTTGAAGAACTGAGACAGAAGAATCCTGATTATTCAAATGATGCGATCATCGGTAAATCGGGAATTGAGAAATATATGGAAACATCTCTTCAGGGAACAGACGGTGAAGAAACTGTCACTGTCGATAACCTTGGTAAAGTACTTAAGATTGACGACAGCACGAGAGTAGAACCTGTCGCAGGTAACGATACCTATCTTACCATAGACAGCAGCTGGCAGTCCGCCATCTACCAGATACTGAAACAGAGAGTTGCCGGAATCCTTTTATCCAAGATTGAAGCATCCAAAACCTATGATTTCAGTGTAAATGATGCTGCACAGATCAAGATACCGATCTATGATGTATATAATGCCCTGATTGCCAACAGTGTCATTGATATCAGTAAATTCAGTGATGCCAACGCCTCCGATACAGAAAAAAATTTATATGCCAAATTTCAACAGAAACAGCAACAGGTTTTTGATACAATAACTAACAGGCTGACAGCTGAGAATCCACCGGCCGTAAAAGATGAAGATGATCAGATCCAGGAATATCTTACTTATATCTGTGATGATCTTCTCAGAGATACGCTGGGGATTATCTCAAAGAATGCCATTGATACCTCTGACAGTACTTATCAGAAATGGACAACCGATAAAGATATCAGTCTGAAAGATTATCTGACATATGCGGCAAGTCAGAACTGGATCGATATTTCCAAATTTTCTACAGAAGGAGATTATCTGGATTCCGATGAAGTATATCAGGCTCTTACAGATTATCTGATCGATTATCTTAAAACAGACACCAATTTCTCAAAACTTCTGTATAAGTATATGCTTCAGGAGGACACCATTTCCGGAAGCGAGATCTGTCTGGTGCTGTATGAACAGGGAGTTTTATCAAAAGATGATGGCAGTTACGAGGCGCTGGCCTCCGGCTCCATGACAGCTTATGACTTTATGATCAATAAAATTTATACTCTCGAAATAGAACCTGCACAGCTTGCGCTGGAGCCATGTTCTGCTTCTGCAGTAATCACAGATGTCAAAACAGGGGATGTTCTTGCATGCGTATCCTATCCGGGATATGACAATAACCGTCTGGTAAATAACATGGATACGGATTATTATGCGAAATTATCTACAGATAAATCCAGTCCGTTTTTCAATAAAGCAACCCAACAGACAGCAGCACCGGGTTCTACATTTAAGATTCTGTCTACAATTGCCGGAATGTCTGAAGGAGTGATCGATGACGGAACATACATTAACTGTACCGGCTCCTTTGATCTTGTAACACCTCCGATCAACTGCTGGAACAAACAGGGACATGGAGAGATCGAGATCAGGGAGGCGATTGAGCAGTCCTGTAACTATTATTTCAACATGGTTGGTTTTAAACTTGGTCAGGATGCAGACGGAAACTTTTCAGAAAACCGAAGCCTGAGTGTACTGCAAAAATATGCTTCAGAGATTGGTCTGGATAAGAAAACAGGTATCGAGATCACAGAATCCGCACCTCATGTGTCAGATTCCTACGCAGTCCCGTCTTATATCGGACAGGGTACCAATGCTTATACCACCAGTCAGCTGGCACGTTATGCAACAGCGATCGCTACCAGTGGAAATGTTTATGATCTGACTTTACTTGACAGACAGACAGATTCCAAGGGTAATACTTTAAAAAAATATGAGCCGGATATCATTAATACAGTTGATGTATCACAGAATGTGTGGGATGATATTCACGACGGAATGTACCGGGTAGTACAGACTCACAGACAGTTTGACGGACTTGGCGTGGATGTGGCAGGTAAAACCGGTACAGCCGAGGTAAATATTTATCATCCAAACCATGGTATGTTTGTGGGATATGCCCCGGCTTCAGATCCTGAATATGCGATTGCAGTGCGTATTGAGAATGGATATACTTCCGGTAATGCGTGTCTTGCAGCTGATGATATTTTTAAATATATCTTTGAATTAACTGATGAAAAGTCTATTCTTACCGGTGTTGCGGCAAGTGATACCAGTGATACTTCGAATGACTGAAACTACCATACAGGAGAATACCAGAAGAATGGAAATTTTTTCAGGGAGGAAATTGTAACTATGAGTGAAGTCATTGTGATTACTTCCGGCAAAGGCGGAGTAGGAAAAACCACAACTGTCGCCAATATCGGAACAGGTCTGGCTATGCTGGGCAAAAAAGTTGTTGTGGTTGATACAGATATCGGTCTGCGGAATCTGGATGTTGTTCTGGGCCTGGAGAACAGGATTGTCTATAATCTGGTGGATGTCATTAACGGAAGCTGCCGTCTGCGACAGGCTCTGATCAAGGATAAAAGACATCCGGAATTATGTCTTCTGCCATCTGCGCAGACAAAAGACAAATCCGCTGTGTCTCCGGAACAGATGATAAAACTGACCGACGATCTGAGAGAACAGTTTGATTATATTCTTCTGGACTGTCCGGCAGGAATTGAACAGGGATTTAAAAATGCGATCGCAGGTGCTGATAAAGCCCTGGTAGTTACCACGCCGGAGGTTTCTGCGATACGTGATGCAGATCGGATCATCGGACTCCTGGAAGCCAACGAGATCAGAGATATCAGCCTGATCATCAATCGCCTGCGGCCGGATATGATTGCAAGAGGTGATATGATGTCCGTAGATGATGTAACGGATATCCTTGCTGTTGATCTGATCGGAACAATTCTGGATGATGAACAGATTGTGATTGCCACAAATCAGGGGGAGCCTCTTTCCGGGAAATCTTCTCAGGCAGAAGAAGAATACATGAATATCTGTAAACGCCTTTTAGGTGAAGAGATTCCGTTTGCAGACATTAACAGGAAGCAGGGGTTATTAAGAAAAATAAGTAGTTTTTTCAAAAAGTAGCCTGTATTTATAAGGGGGAATCTGTGTGAAAGCTTTTTTTAAAGAAAAGAAGCGTTCAGCCGGATATGCAAGAGACCGCATGAAGCTTCTGCTGATCTCGGAACGTATCGACTGCTCTCCACAGATGATGAAAATGTTGCGGAATGATATGATACATACCGTAAAAAAATACCTTACTATTGATGAAGAACAGGTAAAAATCCAGATTACGCAGGAACCTGCAGTACTCCATGCGTATATTCCTGTTTTAAACAAAAAGGATAACCGTTTGGTATCTTCACAGTTACTAAAAAGGACAGATAAATTATGTTAAAGCAATATAAATTAAGATTTTACAATTTCAGACTGATCATTTTCCTGCTGGCGATCAGCCTGATAGGAGTTACACTGGTAGGCACAGCAGCATCGGACCTGCGATCAAAGCAGTTTGCCGGAGTAATACTTGGACTTATTGTCATGCTGGTACTTTCTTTGCTGGATTACTCATGGATCATGAACTTTCAGTGGATCATGTATGGATTTAATATTATCATGCTGATCGTTGTGCGTATTGCGGGTGACAGTGCCAACGGTGCCGCCAGATGGATCGGTATCGGATCTTTCCGATTTCAGCCGACAGAATTATCAAAAATTATCCTGATCGTATTCTTTGCAAAATTTTTTATGGATCATGAGGAAACACTGAATACACTTAAAACGTTGGCATTATCCGGCGTGTTACTGGCAGTACCTCTATTCCTGATCCTGGAACAGCCGGACCTGAAAAATACAATTACTGTTGTAGTAATTTTCTGTATTATGATCTATATTGCAGGTTTAAGCTATAAGATCATCGGAGGAGCACTGCTTATTGCTGTTCCATTGACCATTATTTTTTTATCAATTGTTGTCCAGCCGGATCAGAAACTGCTCAAGGATTACCAGAGAAGCCGTATCATGTCTTTTTTGTATCCGGAAAACGAAGAATACTCGGATGATATTGAACAGCAGAATAACTCTAAAACTGCAATTGCTTCAGGGGAACTGGTTGGTAAGAAATTAAGCGGTGATGACAGTACAACTTCTGTAAATCAGGGAAACTTCGTGGCAGAGAATCAGACAGACTTTATTTTTGCTGTTGCAGGTGAAGAGTACGGATTTATTGGATGCGTGATAATTGTATTGCTGCTTTTGGCAATTGCCTTTGAATGTATCCGGATGAGTCTTCGGGCAAAAGATTTGTCAGGAAAGGTTCTTTGCTGTGGAATCGGCGGCCTGATCGCACTACAGAGCTTCATTAATATCTGTGTTGCAACAGGTCTTGCGCCTAATACGGGAACTCCCCTTCCTTTTGTAAGCTATGGACTGACTTCGCTGGTAAGTCTGTATATTGGTATGGGGCTTGTACTCAATGTAGGACTTCAGAGCAGCACATACAATAAAGAAATTATTCAAAAAGAAATTGACAGAAGAGAGGATTACTTATGAGAACAAAAAAGAAATCTTCCGGTAAAATACCGGAAAAGAAATCTGCTGTTCCATACAAATCTGCAGCTCCGCACAGACACAAACCTTCCAGACCGCTTCAGACAGTCAAACTGCCGAAATCGCAGATGCCATCCAGACAAACAGAGGAGCATCAGGCTCTGCTGCGTACAAAATATCATAAAAAGCGTCAGAGATTAAAACATATATTCAGGATTCTGGTTGGTGTATTTGTGATTCTTGCAGTTGCCGGCGGTGTTTTTTACGGATGGAATATATTAAGCGGAAATTATTTTGGTACTCCTGAACAGGCTTTTGATTCTTCTGAAGTTTTCACAAATGCCCTTGCAGCTAAGGAAAATATGAGAACAGAATCTTTTGCCCAGAAATTATGTGTTTCCTCCCAAGGAAATGTTGATCGTATTAAGAATGCCCAGCTGGAAGAAGGACAGAAAGGGCTGCTGTTCAGTCTGAGCAATCATAAAGTACTGTATGCAAACGGCATTTATGATAAGGTGTATCCTGCAAGTATTACCAAGATCATGACAGCAATGCTTGCATTACAAAGTGGAAAACTGAATGACACTGTCACGATCACTCAGGATAATGTTACACTGGAGGATGGATCACAGGTCTGCGGATTTGTGGCCGGCGATCAGGTTACCCTTGATCAGCTTCTCCACTGTCTGCTTGTATATTCCGGCAATGATGCAGCTTCTGCCATTGCGGAATATGTTGGAGGCAGTACAGAGAACTTCGTACAGATGATGAATGATTATGCCGCAAAGCTTGGATGTACAGGAACACATTTTTCCAATCCACATGGACTGCAGGATGAAAATCACTATACAACACCATATGATATTTATCTGATGCTGAATGAAGCATTCACCTACCCTGAATTTACAGAAATTACAGAGTTGCCGTCTTATACAGTAACCTATACAGGCTCAGACGGAACTGAAAAAAGCACCACGCTTACCGCAACAGACCATTATCTTACCGGAGAGGCAACAGCCCCAAAAGATGTTACAATTCTCGGTGGTAAAACCGGAACAACAGAAGTAGCCGGCAATTGTCTCGCAATCCTTACACAGAATGCATACGGAAAAACTTTTGTTTCAATTGTAATGGGAGCTGATACGAAAGAACTTCTGTATCAGGAAATGAATTCACTGCTTCAGAATATCAACAGTTAGTTAACATAAAACGGATACAGTTATCATTAATTGTATCCGTTTTATGTTATAGAAAATTCTCCGCAATGTTTTTATAACACCTATAACATAATAAAGTCTTCCGACAGGAGTCGTACAAGACCATCCACTTTGCTGTTACAAGAATTCCGGTTACATAAAAGAACGAGGTGAAAGATCATGAATAACAATTGTATTACAACATACACAGGCATACATATAGATCCATTACATCCGGATCCGGATATGATCTGTATCGAAGATATTGCACATGCCTTATCTTTGATCTGCCGCGGAAACGGACAGGTAAAAACTTTTTTTTCAGTAGGTCAGCATTGCATCAACTGTGCCAGAGAAGCCCTTGCGCGAGGATATTCCAGGCGTGTGGCATTTGCCTGCCTTCTGCACGATGCCAGCGAATGTTATTTATCTGATGTGCCAAGACCATTCAAGAAAACCCTCTCAGGATATAAAGAGCAGGAGAAAAATCTGCTGGATCTGATCTATCAGAAATATCTTGGGAGCCCATTAAACGCAAAAGAAGAACAATTATTAAAAGAAATCGATGATGCTATGCTCTGGTTTGACCTTACATACCTGCTAAATGAACCCCAGGAAAGGGAAGCACCGGAAATTCATATTACAATAGATTATACGGTACAGGCTTTCGAGGAAACAGAAAAGGAATACCTGGAATTGTATAGCTTCTTTACCCATTGAAAAAATAAATGTCCGCGAAGAAGAACTTTTGCAGATATCCAATGATTTTCTTTCAGGATGAACTGATGCAAAATTGGGAACTTGCAAAAGATATGAAGCTTGGCTTGTATGTCTCGGGATTTTGGCATATTCATGCCAAAACACCTCGCGGGACAGTGGTGTGTGAACAGTAACATATTTTCAACAAAATTTCACAAAAAAATATAAATACCACTTGTGTTTTTGAATAATATGCACTATAATATAAAACATATTAATTAAAGTTTTTAGTCTAAATTAATATTATATGTGTCTAAGGAGGAAAACAGCATGGTTGAACTGATTGTAGGAAAGAAAGGCAAGGGCAAAACAAAAGTACTGTTAGATAAGGTAAATGGTGCGGTAAAAGAGGCAAATGGAAGTATTGTCTACTTAGACAAGAGCACAAAACATATGTATGAACTCAACAATAAAGTACGTCTTATTGATGTATCCGGATTCCCTATTAAGAATGCAGATGAATTTGTAGGATTTATCTGTGGTATCCTTTCTCAGGATCACGATCTTGAGCAGATTTATCTTGACAGTTTCCTTAAGGTAGCAAAATTGGAAGATAAAGACATTACAGGTACTCTGGGACAGTTAGATGAGATTGGTAAACAATTTAATGTTACTTTTGTAATTAGCGTATCTTTAGACAAAGAAGAGATTCCTGAAGCGCTCCATGGTAAGATCAGTGTAGCTTTATAACCATCTTTTATTATTAATACTAAAAACTACATAACATAAATAAAAAGGATACCTGTTAAGATATTTTCAGCAGATATCCTTTTTATTGCATTTTGTAAGCATACCTGTTATCATGGAAAAACAATAAATATTAGGAGATGAGAGATATATGGAAGAATTATACAGAATAATTGAGCAAAAAATTAAAGATGCAGGATATCCAAGAGCAATTTCCGGTGAAATGGTTTACGGAGATATCTGCGACCAAATTGAAGGAAAAGAAAATGGCTCTTACGTTTTACTTTCCAAGGTTGAAGATGATGTTATTTTTGAATATCATATTACTGTAATGGATGATGAATTCAATCTTGGGTTACTGACAATACGTACTCCGGAAGGCGTATTTGAAACTGATTTTGATAAATAAAAATAGCTTTAACAGTTAGTAAATAGAATTCTGAAAAACATATCATAATCCAAACAGAATCAAGTATGTGACAGATATGTCTTATGTCTGTTATTTAAAGTCTATACAAAACTCCAGAGACATATCTGTCATTTTTCATACTTTATCTTTTTATGTTTTTAATCTTCGCGTAAATGCACCGCTGTGGCCGCCTTACGACGTCTTGCATCATCCATAGCTGCATAATGTTTCTTTGTGGTGTTTACATCTCTGTGACCTAATACATCGGCTACAAGGTAAATATCGCCTGTTTCCTGATACAAAGTAGTACCGTAAGTACTGCGAAGCTTGTGTGGTGTGATTTTTTTTGTGGTCGTAATGGCACCTGCGTATTTTTTTACCAGATTTTCAACAGCCTGGATGCCAATCCTTTTTCGCTGGGTAGAGTAGAAGAGAGCGTGTTCATGCCCTGCTACAGGAACGATATTCTTACGAACTTCCAAGTACTTTTTCAAAGCTTTTTCTACCTCATGTCCAAAATATACAACCATTTCATTTCCACCTTTTCGGGTGACTTTAATCCCATTATTTTTAAAATCAACATCTTCAACATCAAGTCCTACACATTCAGATACACGAATCCCGGTACCAAGCAGGAGAGTAACGATGGCAAGATCACGCTCCTTGGTTTTTTCATAATAAACACGTTTCTGTCCGGTAAGCTCATCACCGCAGTGCTCTATATGATCCAATAACATGGCAACTTCATCAGCATCAAGACGTATAATATTTTTTTCATGAGTTTTCGGAACATCTACAAGAACAGTTGGGTTCGTCTGGATAAATTCATGTTTATAATAATATGCATAAAAACTTCTCAATGCAGAAATTTTTCTTTTCAGGCCACGTTCACCATTGGTTTCTGTTTTATCACCATTTTTATATACTTTAAGATATTCCTGATATTCCTCGATATCTATAGCTTTAAGCTGATCCAGAACATCAACGGTAAAATCTTTCATGGAATAGTCCTTAAAGGCAGGATTTTCATCCAGGAGAAACTGAAAAAAGATTCGGATATCATACGCATAGGAAATTCGTGTTTTGGTAGTAGTAAGCGGATCCATAGCACGAAAATAATCCTTGCAGAAATCAGGCAGTGTTTTCAAAACAGCTCGAAGCTTCAAAATATTTGAAATATCGGTCTGTTCGTGGTAAGTGACTTTCTTGCTATCATTATAATAATCAATATATTTATCCATAAAAAATCTCCTTAAAAAAAATTATTTTATAACTTCTTAATGTTAAGAATATTGTTGAGAATATTTAAGACATATAAATCATCAAAGTTGATAATGATTAATAATTGCAGAGAAAATGCCTTTGTCAATAAACGATTACAGCGCAAAGACAACTGCAGCCTACATCTATATGAAAAACTCGCGTTTGTCGTATAGATGTAGATAACATAAAAACATACTACTTTCGTATGTTTTTATGTTATCTTATTGTTGCCAACCAGTACATCCATTTATTGTTTCCAGATTTAATTTATTTTTGCGTGCTAATTGTTTGTATTTATCAAATAATAACTTTTTTTCTGCCTTCATGTCAAAAACATTGATTGAATTACTTAGCGTTCAATTTAAATTTTTTCTACAGCAATTTTTGTCATTAATCTGGTAGTTTGCCCGATGTATATACAAGGCTTTTCCGTCAACCATAAGTTTCGTCATTTTTGGAAGGTCTTCCGGAACGTTTTTTTCTCTTTTGTAACATAATACCTCCACTTTTCGTTTTCCCGGAAAACTATAGTTTTACAGACAATCTGTAATAATGCGATTCAATTCCGGAAGCTCTTTTTTGAGAGCGATCAGTTTCCCATCTTTTAGAAAACAATGTCTGGAATAAGCGGTTGTGCAGATTTCATTTCTGCTCGCATTAAAAAATTCATAATTAAATTCCAGAGAAATTCCATTATACTGCTTAATGCCAACGCGAATCCGGATTTCATCATCGAAGAAAACCTGCTTTCTATATGCAACTGAAATTTCCACAACAGGGGAGATCACTCCCAACTCTTCTACTTTCTTATAGCTGAAACCCATCCGGCTCATATATCCAATCCTGGCCTCTTCCATCCATTTTACATAATTAGAGTGATGGATAATGCCCATCTGGTCTGTTTCATGATATTGCGCTTTTCTGTAATAAGTGTATGTTTTTTCTGATTCTTCCTTCATATACCATATATCCTTTTTTATATATTTATAAAATGAAAATAACTATACCACTCGCTTGTCTGTGAAACGATGTACTAGAGCGTGCAGATTGCAGGAATGATTTTTCAGACACGCTCTAGCTGAAACCGGTTAATTATGACGGTCTCTTCACATAATTCAGAGGATTTTGATTTACCCCATTAACCATAACCCCAAAATGAAGATGGGGCCCGGTGCTGTTCCCGGTGCTTCCTACATATCCGATGATATCACCTTTTTTGACCTTATCTCCTACACTCAGATTTGGGTTAAATTTAGACTGATGCATATATTCTGTGATAAGTCCCTTTCCATCATGATTGATCTTGGTATAATATCCGGCACCGCCTGACGCTGCCGGTGAAAGCATGGCAACAATGGTTCCTGATGCTGCCGCATAAATCGGTGTTCCTGTAGGAGCAGGAATGTCAATTCCTTTATGATTGGTAGAACCGACTCCTCCCGGAGATTCCCTGTTTCCAAAATAACTGCTGATATAGGAATAACCGGAGCTTAAAGGCCACCGGAAAGAAACTCCGTTCTGATAGTCAGGAATAAGAGAACCATCTTCTCCAACATAATGATTATCATCAATCCACTGATTTGTAACCAGAGCACCTGTAGAGGAACTCAGGTAATACTTCTCTCCATCTACAGTAACCCACCCACTTTCACGTTCACATGTAGAAGGATTCATATAATATTTCTTTCCGTCTACTGTCAGCCATCCAGAGGCCAGCACCCCATCTGATTTCGCATAATAATGAGCACTTTTTTTCGTGATCCACTTACTGCTGGCAAGTTTTCCGTCAGACTCAAAATAATATCTTTTCCCAGATGACGATTTCAGGATAATATCATCGTAACGGATTCCATTAGTTTTCTTAAAATAATACTTGTGTCCGTTGATCGTCTGCCATCCCGTAACCAGTTTACAATCTGATTTCCTGAAATACCGATAATAGGAATCCGGTTTATAGAAGCCTTTGACAAGTTTACCATTTGAAGCTGCATAATAATAAGAACCGTCTGTTTCTTTATACCATCCGCTTCTGACCAGCTGACCGGTATTTCTGTTAAAGGAATACCAGCTTCCCTTTACTTTCAGACGCCCTTTTGCCATAGTGCCATTGGCCTGAAGATAATAGGTGGAATTCCCGCTTTTGCGAAAACAGTTTTTATACATTTTTCCTTTTTCATTAAAGCAGTAATATACATTATTTACTTTATGGAAACCGGATCGTATCACCCCGTCATTCCAGAAATAGTATTTATTCCCTGCAGCTGTAGTAACCCATCCGGTATGCATATACCCTTTTTTTTCATCAAAGAAATACGTTTTTCCATTTACTGTCTGCCAGGTAGTAAGCATTTTACCTTTTTCATTAAAACAGTACTTTTTTCCACTGATGGTCAGAATTCCGGCTTTGGCTGCACCGGTCTTGCCGAAATAGTACTGATTTCCTGCAGCACTTTTGTACCAGCCGGTAGCTTTTTTTCCGTTCTTATCGTAATAGTACCAGCTTCCGTTTTTTTTCACAAATCCTGTCTGCTTTTTGGAAGTTGCTGCAGCCTGAACCGGTACAGAGAAACCGGAAAAGATTCCACCCTGCAGAGCCAGTGCCAGAACCAAAAGAAAAGCTGTCAAATATAACTTTTTTTTCTTCATAGTAACTCCTGTGTGTGTTTTTTTTGTAACTGTGAAGGTTTACTTATTTTTCTCTCGTTTATTCTTTAATTCAACATATCTGTTCTTCAGGAAAATCCCTGCTTTTTTGATATATCCCCATATTATGTTTAAAATCCGCAGGAGATATTTCCATATGGTTATGACCAGTCCGGAAAGCGGATTCCATATTTTCATAAAGAAATTATTTTTTCTCGCTTCCAGTTCTTCCGGTGAAACCTTGTGTTTTTCTTCCTTGCAAAGAGGAAGTACTTCACCTGTCTGTTCATCCAGACAGTCAATATTTATATATGTCTCCTCTTCTGCCGGCATTTTTTTGTCATTAAGAGAATGATTGATCAGTCTCCAGATCAGAGCATAAAGTACGGCAAATACAGGAACTCCTGCAATCATTCCCGGAACCCCAAAGAGACCGCCCCCGATCATGATGGCAACAATAACCATAAAACTGGAAAGTCCGGTAGAGTCTCCGAGAATTTTCGGACCAAGGATATTTCCATCAAACTGCTGAAGAAGCAGGATAAAAATTGCAAAATACAGACCTTTTATGGGATCTACTACTAAAATAAGCAAAATACATGGAATGGCTCCGATGTAAGGACCAAAAAACGGAATGACATTTGTCACACCGATAATTACACTGATAAGAATTGGATACGGCAAATCCAAAAGCAACATTCCAAAATAACACAAAATTCCAATAATAGCAGAATCCAGAAGTTTTCCGTATATGAAACCACCAAAAGTCTTGTCTGTAAAACGCATAACGCGTATAAGCATATTTGCCCATTTATGAGGCAATATAGCATATACCATCATTTTGCTTTTGGCAACAAATTTCTCTTTGTCTGCAAGTACATACAAAGCTACAATGGCACCGATCAGAAAATTCTTCATAAAGATCAGGATATCAAAAATACCTGCTGAAACATTTTTGAGCATATCCTGCATCTGCGGAAGAATATCGGTAGTAAGATATTCCTGTGCTTTTGCAGAGTACTGGTTGATCATATCGAGCATTTCAGGATTCAGTTTCCATCCATGCTCAACAAATGAATTGAGCCACTTTTCAATAACTTTTATATAGTACGGAAAACTGTAAATAATACTCATGATACTTCGAATCAACTGAGGAAGCACCATCATCAGTAATGCGTAAATGATAATCCAGAACAGGAACATGGAAAAAAGGACACATCCCCATCGAATAGCCCGTTTTCCTTTTTTCTGTAACTTAATATTATGCTTTTCCAGCTGCGGATAGATCAGCTTCTGCTCAAAGAGATTGATCAGCGGACTGAGAATATAAGCAAGGATTACACCATAGATAATAGGCGCCATAATTCCCAGAAAAGTTTTGATTCCCACGATCAGGGTTTTCATGTGAAATATGCCATAATAAAACAGCATACTGGCGGCAATTACCAGAAAAGCGGTTACACCCCAGTGTAAATATCGGTTGTCCCAACGAAATTTCATAATGTCCTCCTTTTTAACATGGTATGATTATAGCATATATTTTGACAAATGTCATGAAAATTTAATATATATTAAAAAAAATTATAGCAGTCTTGTTACTGTTCATACACCACTATCCCGAGGCATACAAGCCAAAATTCCATTGCCGCAGGCAATCTGGAATGAATTGAAAAGACTGTTATAAATTCATCCAAAAAACAGATACTTTACCAAGGATGTGGTAAAGTATCTGTAAAAATATAATCCTATTTATTTTTTATTGAATCAAAAATCTCAATTGCCTGAATGATTGCTTTTGCTGCACCATCAATTCCAAGTTTGCTGCTGTCTACGCAGAGATTGTAGCTTGAAGCAGCACCCCATTTCTTATTAGTGTAGTAATTATAGTAACTGGAACGGCTCTTGTCTGTCTTATTGATCATGTCTTTTGCTTCTTTTGCAGTTTTATTATGTTTCTGTGAAAGACGGTTAATCCTCCAGTCTGTATCTGCATGTACAAATACACTGAAACAGTCTTTATACTCTGACAACGCATAATCTGCACATCTTCCGACCATAACGCATGGACCTTCGGAGGCCAGTTTCTTGATTGCGTCAAACTGTGCAAGAAATACTTTGTGGTTCATAGGCATATCTGTAAATCCTGAAGAAGAATAACCAAATGAGTAGGTATCCATAACCAGAGAATATAAAAAGCTGTTAGTTGGTCTTTCATCATGATTCTCAAAAAGTTCTTTGCAGATACCGCTTTCATTTGCTGCATGTTCGAGAAGTTCTTTATCATAACATTTAATACCAAAATATTTGGCAACTTCCTGACCTATCTGTCTTCCTCCACTGCCGTACTCACGACCAATTGTAATAATTGAACTCGTACTATTCATAGTCTGCACTCCCTTCTGTTACATATTCGATAGACATATTATACAATATTTCCAAAAAAATGCAAACTACTTTCGTAATTTTTCTAATAATTTAACGAAATATTCAGGTAAAGGAGCTGTAAACTCCATATATTCGCCCGTTGATGGATGAACAAAGCCAAGAATCATTGCATGAAGCGTCTGTCCCTGCAGATGATAAGGATTCTTACCGGAACCGTACACTTCATCACCCAGAAGTGGATGACCGATACTTGTCATATGCACACGAATCTGATGCGTTCTGCCTGTTTCCAGACGGCATTCCACATAAGTGGCATTTTTGAAACGTTCCAGAACTTTATAATGTGTGACAGCATCCTTGCCGTTTTTATAGTTGACAGCCATCTTTTTGCGGTCAATCGGATGGCGCCCGATGGGACCTTCGACCGTCCCTTCGTCTTCTTTCAGTACTCCTGCTACGATTGCCCGGTATCTGCGCCTGATAGAATGCTCTTTTAACTGTTCTGCCAGGTTGCGGTGTGCATTATCATTCTTGCATACAAGAAGTGCACCTGTGGTATCCTTATCGATTCTGTGGACAATACCAGGACGCAGAACACCATTGATCCCCGACAGATTGTCCTTACAGTGAAACATAATAGCATTTACCAATGTTCCGGAAGTATGTCCGGCACTGGGATGAACCACCATCCCCTTTGGTTTATTTACAATAAGTACATCATCATCTTCATAAAGAATATCCAGAGGGATATCTTCCGGAAGTATATCCGGCTCTTTTATGTCAGGAACTGCTACGGAGATTTCATCTCCTTCCTGAACTTTGTAGTTGGCTTTTACAGCAGAACCATTGACGGTTATTTTCTGCTCTTTAAGCAGCTTTTGAATATAAGAACGTGACAGTTCTTCGTTCATTTCAGAAAGATAGCGGTCAATCCGGATACCGGACTGACCGTCAGAAACCTGATAATTAAGAATTTCCATAATACTAATCCTTTTTTATTCTTAAGAAGTCATAATCTTCATCATTTTTGTATCTGAAACACACCAGCATAACAAGTAATATGCCACTGCATACCACATACATATCAGCTATATTAAATACCGGAAAATCAATCAGTGAAAAATAGATAAAATCCACAACATAGCCTCTGCATACTCTGTCAATAAAATTTCCAAGAGCACCGGAAACCATTACCAGTGCAGTTACTGACAGCGGCAGATAATATCTGTTTTTCGGGATTCTGGCATATACATAGATAAATACACCAAAAAACAAAAGGCACAAAATCACAAACACCGGAATTTTACCTTCAAACAATCCAAAGGCCATTCCACGATTTTCGAGATACCGTAATTGAAGAACTCCTGGAATGAGAGAGATATCAGGCTGATCTTTCAGTTGTGCCAGAACAAGAGATTTACTTCCCTGATCCAGGATTGTCAGCAAAAGGATAATAATACAGCCTCTAATCCAGTGCATACATGAAGATACGGAGGAAACAGCTGTCATATCAGAATCTCCCGGATTGCCTGGAGCAGTTCTTCATCTGTGACAGTTTTGTCTATAAAACTTTTACCGATCCCGTCCATAAGGATAAATTTAATATGACCGGCTTCCATTTTTTTGTCTTTTTTTGTTGCTGCCAGGACATCCCCGGCATTCAGTGAATCAACAGAAAGAGGAAGATTATAAGAATGGCACCCTTTTCTGATCTCTTCGTATTCTTCTTCTGTTAATAATCCTCTCTGCATGGAAAGATAAGCGGCAGCGATCAGACCGACTCCAACACACTGTCCATGAAGCAGCTGAAAGTTTTTCATTTTTTCGACTGCATGTCCGACTGTGTGACCAAGATTTAAAAGTGCACGTTCTCCCTGCTCCTTCGGATCACGCTCTACCACACCTGCCTTGATCTCGCAGCATCTGCGGATCATTCTGGAAAGCATACTCAGATCCAATTTACTGATCTCAGGCTGATTCTTACATACAAAACGGAAGAACTCTTCATCGCAGATCAGTCCTGTCTTAAGAATTTCACCCATTCCACAGGTGAATTCCCGATTCGGAAGAGACTGCAGGGTACTCATATTCATATATACAAGGCGGGGCTGATGGAAAGCTCCTACCATGTTTTTGTACTGAAGGAAGTCAACACCTGTTTTACCTCCTACGCTGCTGTCAACCTGTGCCAGAAGCGTAGTAGGAACCTGAATAAAATCAATCCCTCTCAGGTAAGTGGAAGCTCCGAAACCAGTCAGATCACCTACAACACCGCCGCCCAGCGCAACCAGCAGACCTTTTCTGTCCATTTCATTCTCAATCAAAGTTTTATATAATTCCTGTACTGTATTCAGGTTTTTGTTCTTTTCACCAGCTTCAAATACAAAAGAGAATATTTCAGAGGAAATTTTCTGAAGAGCTGATTTAACTGCCTCATGATAAAGAGGTGCAACATGACTGTCTGTCACAATACAGATTTTCCGGTTTTCAAGTCCTTCTTCTCTGATCGCACCGGCAAGATCCTGAAAGTCATTTTTAAAATAAATAGGATAATGGAAATCTCCTTCCCGTTTTACAAGTAACTTCTGTTCTGCCATTTTCCTGTTCTCCTTTTATTACAAAATTTATACATAGCGCATAATACGCACACTGCAGCGTCCTTTTTTTGTCTGGTGAGAAACACCGTCAAAAATGAACCGTCCTTTCCCACGTACAGATATAATGTCACCATCTTTCGGCTCATATCCGTTGCTGGTGATCAGTTTTCCGTTGACAAAAACCTGCCCGCCTTCAATATAAGATACCATACTGCTTCTGGATGTCTTAAAAGCAAGCGAGATCAATGAATCCAGACGTACCGAAGCGCAGGTACCGCTGACAGATTCAAGGGCAGGGCGTGGAAATTCATCAGAATCCTCCACTTTTGTGATCAGAATATTGGTATGACGGACCCGGCACAGATTTTCAAGAAAGAATTCCGTCATTTTGTTCTGGCAGAAAAACCAGGCAGCTTTTTTCTGAACAACAATATCACCGATCACACTTCTGTCTACTCCAAGATTGAGAAGTGCACCAAGATAATCACGATGAGAAAGCTCTTCAGAGAATTTAAGAGCCCTTGGTTCAATCCTCAGACAGTCGATGGGATATTCCCATGTAAAAGCAAGAGCATCAGGATGAAATGCAACCATCTGACGCTCCGCATTCTCATAGCCTCCGGACGTCTCCATAACAATCTGGGGAAACTGATGTTTCAGGCTACTGACTATATTCTGTTCATTTAAATTAAGAAAATCCGAAAATGTAACGATATCTCTCTGCCAGGAGAGATTTGCCAATTCCCGGATTCTCTTAAGAAAAAATTCGTCTTTTTCCATCCTGAATCAATATCCTGCTCTTACAGACGGAGCAGAGCCTCCCAGAATATTCTGAAGGTCACCGGTAATATCTACATTGTACGGTCCAAGTACAAAGATATAGCTGGATACTTTCTGAAGGCTGCCGCCTAAAGAATAGCATGCACCGGACGTGAAATCGATGATCCTCTGTGCCAGTTCCACATCAATTCCCTCCAGATTCAAAATAACAGTAGAATTATCTACTAAAGTGTCAGCAATCTCACGCGTATCTTCCATAGAAGAAGGTTTGATCACACAGACTTCCATATTTGGGCCCTGATTTGATTTGCGGCTGCTTCTCATTGGAGTAATCTTGGAAGATGCTGCAGGACGTGTCTGGCGTTCGGCGCGTTCCTGTTTAACCGTAACCTTAGACGGAGCCGAAGCGGTCTGTTTTGGAGCAGATGCCTGTTTAGGAGCTGTCTTTACTGCTTTCTCTTCTACATCATCGAAGTCATCATTATCGTCGGATTCTTTTTTCTTAGAGAATTTATCAAAAAATTTCTTCTTTGGTTTCTCATCGAAATCGTCATCGAGAAAGTCATCATCTTCTTCCTCATCTAACAGATCATCATCTAAGAATCCATCATCATCGTAATCATCGTTTAATTTGATGGCATCTAAAAATTTATCTAAAACGCCCATTTTAATCTCCAATCTTATTTTAATCTTCTTTTATTGAGTAATCTCTTTCGCCAAAGATACCCGTTCCCACGCGCACCATAGTGGCCCCTTCCTCAACTGCGACCTGATAATCATTTGTCATTCCCATACTCAGGACGCTCATATTAACATTATTAATGTTTTTGGCCGCAATGTCAACACTTAATTTCTTTAATTTTTGAAAAACTTCTCTGTTTTCTTCAGGATTTGCTACAAATGGTGCAATTGTCATAAGTCCTTTTACCTGAAGATGCTCATAAGAAGAAATTTCTTCCAGAAATGGTAATACCTCTTCGACTGAAAGGCCAAACTTGCTTTCCTCTCCTGCTACATTTACTTCGATCAGAACCGGCATGCAGATATCTTTTTTTGCTGCCTCTTTTTCGATGGCCTCTGCCAGGCGGACAGAATCTACAGAGTGTACCATAGATACTTTATCAATAATATATTTCACTTTATTTCTCTGTAAATGTCCGATCATGTGCCACTGTACATCTGATGGCATCTGATCGTATTTATCTACGATCTCCTGAACCTTATTCTCCCCAAACACTCTTGCACCCGCATCATATGCTTCTTTCAGCATTTCCACCGGTTTGGTCTTACTGACCGCAATAAGAGTTACCTCTTGGGGAGAACGCCCTGCAGTATCGCAGGCCTCTTCAATATTCTTTTTCACAAGGTTTAGTTTATCAGCTAACATATTAAGCCTCCTTAATTAGTATAAAATGTCTTCTTCCTTTACTTTATCAGCGTTTCGAACAATGTGATCATATCTGGAAAGACCGTAGGTGGTGTTTTTAGATACAATAGCATATTCTTCGTTCTCATCAAGTATTTCAATACGGCGAAAAACCGCATAGCCTTTATTAATACAGTATACTCCCTCCAGGGTATCTGTCTCTCCGATCACATATTTTTCACCGGTATCCGTATTGATCAGGGCATCCCCTTCCTTAAATGAACTCTTGTCAACATAAT
Organism: Blautia sp. 1001283B150304_161114_C9; assembly: GCF_015668165.1. Lineage (NCBI taxonomy): Bacteria > Bacillati > Bacillota > Clostridia > Lachnospirales > Lachnospiraceae > Blautia > Blautia sp. 1001283B150304_161114_C9. The sequence continues at coordinate 36,345 of NZ_JADPGO010000021.1, forward strand.
AAATCTGAGGTTGTTCTGCTTCGTCCACTGCCAATTTGGAGACAGATGAATCATCAATGCTTGCGTAAATGCTCACATTTTTAAATGTTGTTTTATTTTTCCCCTCATAAAGGGTAAAACCTGTCTGATTATCCTGTGTAGTGGCCATTCTGGATGGAATCACATAAAAATCCTTGGTTACAATAGAGGTAAGAGGGATTTTCAGACCTACAACTGTGTTGGTTACAAGTTCAATGTCCAAAAAACGGTCAGATGCATAACGAATCAGACCTTTATTGAAATCAATCTGTCCATATTTGTCACCATCTATGGTAATAATGGAAAAATCTCCGTTTTGTGTCATATCGTCTTTTAAAAATTTGACACGTATAGTAGAACGGTCTTTCAGTTTTTCAACCTGTCTGTCGCTCAAAGGAATCAGAAGGCTCCAGCGTTCATCTGTGATAATGGTATAAATATCATCTCCTGCTTTTACCTTGTCGGAAGTTTTCAAATCTGTTTCATGGTAAGAATTCTGATCGAAATCTTCTGCCTTTACAGCATCTACTGTTTTTCCTTCATAATTATCCATGGAATATAAAACGATACCATCAGATTGGGACTGGCAGATAGTTTGATTTCCGGGATAAATATCTGCTGTTTTGTCATTGTCACCACTGTCATTTCCTTCACCGTCCTCATCTGAAGTAAGAGGAGCAGATGAGGTATTGCCAGACTCTGCATATTGAAGGATATTTCCCTTCAGTTCATATTTAAAGCTGTAGGTGCTGTTAAATTTACTTGAACTGAATCCTTTGGAAAAACTCATCATATCAGTCCGTACCTTTGAAAGTTCTTCCGGGGCAAGAGATGCCGGAGCAGAAGCTGTTTTTGTATCACTAAGTCCGTACACCGCTCCGGAAGCATTGATCTTACTGCCCTCCCTTGCATAATAAGTAATATAGCCTGATGAATCTGCCTTGCATAAACTTTCTTCACGTATGGCAAGACCGGTATATGTTTCGTTGCGGGATAAAGGTCCTGATGTAACCTGATAGGACTCAATATGACTAGTTGTAAAATATAATATGGCACTGAATGCCATATATATGAATAAGATGCCAAACATGATCGTTCCGATATTCAGCCCCACGACCATGCGAAGCCTTGCCAGGATTCCCGGCATTTTTTTTGATTTATTATCAGACAATGGGATGTCTCCTTTTTGTGCAGTTCATAATCATTCTATAACTGTTCAGCGATTTCACAGTGACTGCTGAATAGTTACACTATTTTCCAAAATATTGTAACACTTTGCACATTTAAAAACAAGTTTATTCATAAAGAATTCACAATAATCGTTACTGTTCACTCCGTTCACAGTAACGTAGCCAAAATTCATTCCAGATTGCCTGCGGCAATGGAATTTTGGATTATATGTCTCGAGATTTTGGCATATTCATGCCAAAACACCTCGCGGGATAGTGGTGTGTTAATTGTAACCAATAATCCCATTACTGAGAATGGAGTAAACAGTAACGGGAGCACATAAGTAAGAACACATTTTCAGAATATAAGTTTGCTTTTTGTCAGGAATTATGATATGATAAAAAAAATCAGAAACTGTTCAGTATCTCATAGAATAGCAGACTGCTGAATGGTTATGAAGAGTGTACGAACAAAAAATAACTTAAAAAGGAGGGTATAATTATGCCATATGGAAGAATCACGCCAAAGCAGCAGGAGATTCTTGATTACATAAAGAATGAGATTTTGAACCGGGGATTTCCGCCGGCAGTTCGTGAAATCTGCGAGGCAGTCAACCTGAAATCTACTTCTTCCGTTCATTCACATCTGGAAGCACTGGAGAAAAATGGATATATCCGCAGAGATGCAACGAAACCACGTGCGATTGAGATTATTGATGACAATTTTAATCTGGTCCGCAGAGAGGTTGTGAATGTTCCCATCATAGGAACTGTGGCAGCCGGACAGCCACTTCTGGCAGTTGAGAATGTTGAAGGCTATTTCCCTATCCCTGCAGAGTTTATGCCTAATTCACAGAGCTTTCTGTTGAAAGTAAAAGGGGAAAGTATGATAAACGCCGGAATTTTTGACGGAGATCAGGTTCTGGTAAAACAGCAGTCCACAGCAGAGGATGGAGATATTGTTGTTGCGCTGATCGATGACGGTGCTACAGTTAAGACTTTCCATAAAGAAAAAGGATACTATCGTCTCCAGCCTGAAAATGATACAATGGAGCCAATCCTTGTACATGAAGGTCTTCAGATCCTTGGCAAAGTATTTGGTGTGTTCCGTTTGTATGAGTAATATAACTGATACGTGAATAGTCAGGCAGATATTCGCAATCCGCTTCGCTACGCAGCTCTACACCAAATCAAGCAAGTCCCCATACACTGCAAATTATACTATATCAATTCAAAAAAACAACAGAGGAAATCAGGTATCTCTTGATGATGATATCTGATTTCCTCTGTATTTTATTTTGCAAATTTCACAAAGTCAGGCGGATAAAATCATCCGCCTCGCTACGCAGTTCTACACCGAATAACTGTAAATTTTCCGTTACTGTTCACTGGTAATATCCCGCGAGGTGTTTTTTGTGAACGAAGGTCACAGAAAACCCGAGACATACCGCGCGACTTTATGCGATTAGCATAAAGTCTGTGCATCGCAAGCGTGTTGCTGTGAACAGAGTGAACAGTAACAATTTTTTCTACTTATTTCTCAAGAAATTCATTAACGTCAAGAACCTTACCATCTCTCCAGATTCTTTCGAGGTCATAGAAAAGACGATTCTCTTCGTCAAATACGTGGACGATCATATCGCCGTAATCCATAAGAACCCAGCTGGAGTTTCTGGTTCCCTCAATCTGTTTTGCTTCAAATCCGGCTCTGCCAAGTGTTTCATCTACATTGTCAACCATAGCCTGAACCTGATTCTGGTTGGAAGCACTTGCAATTACAAAATAATCGGCAATTACAGATACTTCATGGATATCTATTACCTTAATATCTTTTCCTTTTTTCTCATCAAGTGCGCGGCAGGCAAGTTTTGCCATTTCAAGTTCTCTGTTCATGGAAACAACCTCTCTTTCTATCTGCTTTTGTAACTGTTCAATATCTTCATGATCAACAGACTATTGAATAGCTACATATATCTTCTCTAAATAAATATTTATATCCGTAATCTGTTCTCCCTGTTGTGCTGTCCCCTATATGTAAAACTCTGCCAGTCGAGACAATTTATACTCAGGACTGTCTTTTCATGTGTAAATCCCTGTAATACAAGAAAGCATCTTTCGTAGCATTATCAATATCTTTCGGATTTTCCTCCAGATAAGCCAGTGTATCACCCAAAATCTTATACATACATTCGTCAAGATCCTGAAAAGCCAGTTTACGTACAATTGCAAGATTAGGAGCTTTATCACGTTTTGGTTCAATATAATCGGCAATATAGACGATTTTTTCCAACAGTGTCATCTCCGGCTTTCCGGTAGTATGCCAGGTGATGGCAGAAAGAATATTTTCATCTGTAACATCATACTTAGCCTTAGCTACGTAAGCTCCAAGCTTGGCATGAAGTAAAAAAGGATGCTCCTGTTCGAATTCAGATACTGAAATATGATGCTGGCTGCACATTTTCAGCTTCTTTTTGTTCGGAATACATTTTGCACAGTCATGGAGCAGTCCGGCAGTCTGGGCTGTGATCAGATCACAGTCATGAACCATGGCAAGTGCTGCACATGTAAACATAACTCCCAACGTATGTTCATAACGATCCTCATCCAGATATTTTGCTAATTTTTTCTGCATTTTTATAAAATCATACTCTGCCATCGGAAGATCATCCTTTCTTTTCGGCCAGACTGTAAATCTGGTTTTCTCTGATATACTCAATCACCGGATCAGGAATATAGTAACGCACACTTTTATCTTCGCTGATCCAGTTTCTGAGCATTTCGCTGGATACATCAAGGTTTGTGGTATTCAGTGTCAGAAATGTGCCATTATATTTAAGCGAAAGACGGTTCATTTCTGCTTCGAGCTCTGCGATTGTGGAATGATTTCTTACAGCAGTTACCAGAATGCAGTTTCTGCAGATTCTTTCCGGTTCACGCCATGTATCAAAGTCATACAGGGAGTCTGCGCCGATTATAAAATAATAATCAGTATCCGGATTCTTCTCTTTTAGCATTTCCAGTGTATGATAAGTGTAAGTATAACCATTTTCATGCATTTCAGTCAGCGACAGTTCAAAGTGAGGATTTCCGGTAATCGCCCTGCGGACCATTTCAACTCTTTCTTCATCTGTGGCACGTCCCTGACGGTTTCTCTTGTGAGGCGGATTTCCGGAAGGCATGAACAGTACCTTTTCCAGTCGGAACTGTTCGTATGCTTTCTCTCCCAGAATCAGATGCCCCATGTGGATGGGATCAAAAGTACCGCCCATAATACCAATTCTGTGTTTGATGTCAGCCATAAAAAACTCCGTATTATTTTCTGGGTAATTCAATTTTTTTCTTTTCGTTTTTGCCTTCACGGTATAAAACAATTTTCTTGCCGATAACCTGTACAATCTGGGAACGTGTACGTTCTGCCAGAACCTCAGCCATCTGGCGCGGATCCTCCAGGCAGTTCTGAAGAACACTGATCTTGATCAGTTCTCTGGCTGCAAGCGCCTCATCTACTGCGGCTGTGTTCTCAGGAGTAAGACCACCCTTTCCAAGCTGAAGGATTGGATCCATGGTCATTGCAAGACCTTTTAAATAAGCTCTCTGTTTACTTGTCATTTTTATTTTCCTCTGTTATTCTCTGCAAACGGACAAAATCATCCGTCTTACCACATCTGTTTCATTATTGAATCTATTTATACTATTTATAGTAATCAAAATCAAATCCGTACATACGCACAGTATCGCCTTCCTGAATGCCTGCCTTCTCAAGTTCTTCCAGTATGCCTCCCTCTTTCAGGAATTTCTGGAAGAATGCAAAACCTTTTTCGGAATCAAGATTTGTGTAGCCAAGCATCTTTTCAATCTTCGGTCCCTCGACAACAAAAATTGTTGGATCCTCAGGACTCTGCTCTACTGTATATGGAAGGTTTTCTCCGATCAACATATCTTCAGGGAAGAATTCCTGTTCAAATACTACAGGTTCCTGTGGGCAGCTGTCAAGAAGTTCTTTCACATGGAATAAAAGTTCTCTGACACCCTGACCGCTGACAGCGGAAATCGGATATACCTGGATTCCTTTTGGCTCAAATTCTGCCTTAAGTTTGTCAATCGGGCTCTCTTCGCCGTCTTCTGTATAGATACAGTCGATTTTATTTGCTGCGATTACCTGTGGTCTTGCAGCAATTTCCGGATTATAAGCTTCCAGTTCTTTATTAATCTTGTAAATATCATCGATTGGGTCACGTCCCTCTGTAGATGCTGCATCTACAATGTGGATAATGACTCTGGTACGTTCAATGTGGCGGAGGAACTCATGTCCAAGTCCCACACCTTCGGAAGCACCTTCGATCAGACCGGGAATATCAGCGATCACAAAACCACCGTTTTCAGTATCTACAACGCCAAGATTTGGGCTCAGGGTTGTAAAGTGATAGTTGGCAATTTTCGGCTGTGCGTTGGTAACACGGGAAAGGAATGTGGACTTTCCGACATTCGGGAATCCAACCAGACCTACGTCTGCGATTACTTTCAGCTCCAGAAGAACTTCCAGTTCCTGCGCAGGCTGTCCTGGCTGTGCATATTTCGGAACCTGCATGGTTGCAGTCGCATAATGCTGGTTTCCTTTGCCACCTCTTCCGCCTCTTAATACGATCTGGCGTTTATTTTCACCGGACATATCAGCAATTACTTTACCGGATTCTGCATCCATGATAACAGTTCCTTCCGGAACTTTTAATACAACATCTTTTCCATCGGCACCATGGCAACGTTTTTTTCCGCCTTCCTGTCCGTCTTCTGCTTTATATTTTCTTCTGTGTCGGTAGTCGCCAAGGGTGTTCTGGCCTTCATCTACCTCAAATATCACGTCTCCTCCACGACCGCCGTCGCCGCCGTCAGGGCCGCCATTCGGAACATATAATTCTCTGCGGAAACTTACATGGCCGTCGCCGCCTTTACCGGAGCGGATATAGATTTTCGCTCTGTCTGCAAACATATGACACACCTCTGTCCTTTACTAATGATTATTTCGTAATAGTAATCTTCTTAAATTAATGCATTTGAGACCGTTCAGCAGGATTTCGCGCTCTGATGAGTCGGATCAATATGCATTATTTACAAGGATTGCTATGGTTTCTTTTATATCATATAACTCTTTTAATCTATAGCAATTCTACTATAAAAGAAAGGCTCCAAACCCATATTAGATTTGAAGCCTTCGCTTAACCAGATTATTCTGCTTCTACTGGAACGATAGAAACCTGTTTCTTATCGCGTCCTTTTCTGGTAAATCTTACGACACCATCTTTAAGTGCAAATAAAGTATAATCTTTACCGCAACCTACGTTCTCACCAGCATGGATCTTAGTTCCGCGCTGTCTGTAAAGAATATTTCCAGCTTTAACAAACTGTCCGTCTGCTCTCTTCGCACCTAATCTCTTGGATTCGGAATCACGACCGTTCTTTGTAGAACCAACTCCTTTTTTATGTGCGAATAACTGAAGGTTCATTTTCATCATGTTGTTACACCTCCTTGACTTTTACTGTCAAATATCGATTGTTATAACTATGTTCAATTTCTGTTAATCCGAGAATCAGCGAATCCATGAGAAGGGTTCCCCTCTCAGTAACCGGAGCCGTAAAATGAAAAGATACATAGCCGTCATCTTCCTGCACTTCAAACTGATCATCTGTAAATGTCTCAAGAGAATTTACAGTATTAATCACCAGTACAGAAACAGCAGCACAGACAATATCCTGTCCTTCCTCTGCATATCCGGCGTGACCTTTCGAAACAAATTCCAGATAATTTCCATTTCTCTTCTTAACTGTAATTGTAATCATAATGACACCAGATTAACCGTTAATCTTTTCGATTTTTACTTTAGTGTACTGCTGTCTGTGACCGTTTTTCTTGTGATATCCAGTTTTTCTCTTGTATTTGTAAACGATAACTTTTTTTGCTTTACCGTTCTCAACTACAGTAGCGGTAACACTGGCATCTTTCACATCTTCACCAGCTTTTAATCCGTCATTGCTTACTGCAATAACATTATCAAAAGTAACAGTTTCACCAGCTTCAACACCGAGTTTCTCAACTCTGATTACGTCGCCTTCAGCAACTTTGTACTGTTTACCACCTGTTGCAATAATTGCGTACATCTGTGGCACCTCCTATAATCTTTACTCGCCAGATATGGTGACCTTTCGGTGCTTGTACCTCTCTGTGCGGCATCTCATTTATAATAGCGGACAAAATTCGATTTGTCAATAAGTTTTTTTCAATTTCTTTGAATTTTTTTCTTTTATTTTACAGGTACAATTTCAATCCGGTATCCGTCAGGATCTGTGATAAAATACAAACTGCAGAGCAGTTATTCAGTTACGGAAAAATATCGATGAGAATTGCAGATGCTCGTTTGGTTTACATAATTATTTTATGGCAAACTATAATTCTCTGATTTCCTCAATCACAGGTTTTCGCACTTTCTTTCTGGTAAGTTCCAGGATGTGCAGTGGAGTGATGTCCACTGCTTTTGCCTTTACCGGATCTTTGCGCAGATATTTCTGCAGGACATGGAACAGTTCGTCCTGATGATCCTGATTTTCCATATTAATAAAATCAATCAGAATAATTCCGGACAGGTTTCTGAGACGTAACTGTCTGGCAATTTCCTTTGCTGCCTCCAAATTGATTTTTCGGTAAGTTTCCTGCATTTTCTTTTTGCCTGTAAACTTTCCGCTGTTTACATCAATGGATACGAAGGCTTCTGTCTGCTGGATTACCAGAAATCCACCACTGTTCAGCCAGACTTTCTCATGCTGGATTTCTTCTAAGACAGTTTCCAGGCGATAAAGTTTGTAAAGAGGGAGAAGTTTATCATCATAAAACCGCAGCTTCTCTTTTTCCTCCGGGCTGTTACTGTTAAGATAGTCAGAAATCTGTCGGGATATCTCAGGGATATCTGTTATGATCTCTTCCAGGTTCCGGCTGTTGGCGTCGCGGACTGCAGAGATATAAAAAGGCTCTGTTCTATATACGCAGCTGAAACAGGTACGGGATCTTCCGTCTACAGCAGCCTTATGATACAGGCCCTTCAGGTATTCCAGTTCTTTCAGTATTTCTTCTTTTGATGCATCTGCTGCATTTGTACGAACGATGATACCAAACTCTTTATCCGAACGGTTAACTTCTGCTTCCATCCACTTACTGATACGGCTTCTGTCATCATTGGAAAGTTTGGAAGACAGACCAAATTTCTTATCGCCGGTTGTAAGAACCAGATATTTGCCTGTAAAATTCAGATTCGTGGTTACAGCCGGTAGTTTTCCCTTCATTGCTTCCCGGCTGATCTGCACAAGGATTTCATCTCCTGCCTTTAATGGGCGGTCACCTTTTTTTACAGAAGCATAAATCGCATTTGGAGCATCGGAAAGCTGCAGGTAGCATTTCTCTCCGGCAGAAATCTGTACGAATGCAGCACCGATATTGGCAGCTATATTCTCTATCTGTCCAACATAAATATTTCCAAGAGAAGATTTCTCCCCAACAGGTTCGAAGCGCAGTTCCATTACTTTACCGTCTTCTTCATACGCACATACATAGCATGGAATCTGCCGGATATTCATTTGGGTAATAATCAGTTTACTCAACTTCTTCACCCAGTGCTTCCAGAGTTACAAATTTATGTTCTTCCTCTGTTCCTTTATCTGCATATACTTCCAGACGTTTGATGGAATAAGCAAATTCCGGAAGTTCTATGCCAAGCCATGAGAAGAATGTATCTGTTACCAGTTCCGGTTTTGTGTAATTGGCACTTGCGGAAGCAAGCATCATAAAGATCTTGTCTCCCTGAAGTTCCATCTTATAGATAAACGGGCGAATATCAATTTCCTTTTCGCTTCGTTTGGTCTTTTTCATTACTGTGATCTCCGGCTGCGCCAGGAAATCACTGATTTTATCTTTCCAGGAAATTTCAGGCTCTTTTCCCGGACGAAATTCTACATAATAATCGGCTGCTGCCACCAGTGACATTGCCTTACCCGCCTTTCCGTCCTCAACCTGACGGGTACTGATTACATGTACCCCTTCTACCATCACTGCATCCAGACGTCTTGTGATCTCTGAAGTAGGAACTGTCTCTGCCAGCTCCAGATCGAAGTACTCTCCCAGACTTTCCGTACCAACTCCTAATGGTGCGGCAAAAGACATGATCATATGCGGACTGTATCCACCGGAAAAAGCAACCGGAAGATTGGCTCTGCGGATAGCCTTCTGGAAATAACGCATGGTATCCAGATGTCCCACAAATTTCACAGGACCCTCTTTGCTGAATTTAATTCTTACCTTCATAACATACACCTCCGCCATAACGCATAGCACCACAGCCGGAACATTTCTGACGGCAGTTTGGTGTTACGGTTTCTTTCTTTGCCTGTTCCCATTCGTGGATCAGGAACTTCTTGGTCACTCCTGCATCAATGAAATCCCATGGAAGGATCTCATCTGTGGAACGTTCTCTGAGAGTATAGAAATCAATATCTGTGTTGGTTTCCGCAAAAGATTCTTTCCATATATTATAGTCAAAACTCTCTGACCATGCATCGTAGATCGCACCTTTTTCATATGCTCTAAGGATAACTTTTGAACAACGGCGGTCACCTCTTGCAAGGAAACCTTCAAGAATCGTTACATCCGGCTCATGCCAGCTGTAGCGGATACTTCTCTGGTTTAACTGTGCGCGGATCTCGCTTTTTACGACCTTTGCTTTCTCCACGAAATCTTCCTCTCTGTACATACCTGCCCACTGGAATGGGGTAAATGGTTTCGGTACAAAGAAAGAGGTACTTACATTGACCTGAACCTTGCCATTACGTTTTTCTTTCGGCACTTCTTCATAATAAGTCTCTGCAATTTTCTGAGCAAGATGAGCAATACCTTTCATATCATCTTCTGTTTCAGTTGGAAGTCCGAGCATGAAGTAAAGCTTTACCTGATTCCATCCACCTTTGAATGCTTCACCTGCACCATGAAGAATATTCTCTTCAGTCAGACCTTTGTTGATAACATTACGCAGACGCTGGGAGCCTGCTTCCGGTGCGAAAGTAAGGCTGCTCTTCTTTACATCCTGTACCTTGCTCATAACATCCAGGGCAAAAGCATCGATACGCAGGGATGGCAGAGAGATATTGACAGCATTGCCATGAAATTCTTCGATCAGGAAGTTTACCAGTTCCTTCAGCTCAGAATAATCACTGGAGCTTAGAGAACTTAAGGAAATCTCCTCATGTCCTGTATTCTGAAGCATTTCTCTGGCACTTGCCTTTAAATCCTCCACATTGCGCTCTCTGGTAGGACGGTAGATCATACCTGCCTGACAGAAACGACATCCGCGGATACAGCCACGCTGGATTTCCAGAGTAACACGATCCTGAGTAGCTTTAATAAATGGAACTACAGGAGCTTTGATCGCGCGGTAGTCTTTAGTGACATCGGTGATCAGCTGTTTACAGACTTTCTCAGGTACGCCCTCTTTTGCAGGTGTAAAGGAAGCAATGGTGCCGTCTTCTTTGTAGGTTACATTGTATAAAGAGGGAACATAAATTCCGGGAATCTGGGAAGCTGCAAACAGGAAGTCTGCTCTGGAGCCGCCTGCTGCCTTGTTTGCCTTATATGCATCAAACAAAGCATCATAGACAGTCTCACCCTCGCCAATATAAAACATATCAAAAAATTCTGCGATCGGTTCCGGATTATATGCACATGCACCGCCACCGATGACGATAGGGTCATCTTCCTTACGATCCTTTGCCAGAAGTGAAACATGGCTCAGGTCAAGTACCTGAAGCACATTGGTATAGCACATCTCATATCCAAGGGTAATACCAAGAAAATCAAACTCCTTTACAGGCTCCTGGGATTCCAGGGCAAAGAGAGGAATATGTTCCTCACGCATAATTTTATCCAGATCCATCCACGGAGAAAAGACACGCTCACACCAGACATCCTCACGTTCATTGAACATGTTGTAGAGGATCATCATGCCCAGATTGGACATACCGATTTCATAAACATCCGGGAAGCACATGGCAAAGCGGATATCTACGTCATTCTTATCTTTCATTACAGAGTTGACTTCACCACCGATGTAACGGGCAGCCTTGTCAACTTTCATTAAAATTTCATCGCTTAAAGCTAGAGTTCTCATAGTATTCCTTTCAGAGGTTATTGTATCAACATTGTGTTAAGCAGGGAAAATCCCCCACAATATTCCTATTATATACGGAATGGTGGGGGATTTCAAGGGAGAGTCGGATAGTTTGCAGTTTTTATCTGACAGTATCAGGCTGTAAAAGCGTGAGTAATGTTTCGTACACATATGTATTTTCTCTGACAATTATAGAAAGTTCCTCTTTGGCCTGATTCAGCTGGTGAAATAAATTACGGACATCAGAACTGCCTTCTTTATTGAGATACTTTGAACGCAGATATCTGTTCTGATCATAGTAATATCGTTCGTCCAATATGATAACAAGACGTTTTATGTCTCTCACGGCAGTAATCTCATATTCATAACCCTGATGTATATAATCTTCCAGTAAGGCAGCAGTCTCCTCTTCATTATTTGCATATACAACAGAAACATGCGGATAGGGTTTTAAGGTTTTTCTGTCTGTAAGGTGTAGCATATTCTGGATAAATGAGGAAAGTTCCGCATTGGTACGGATGCGGTTGGTTAAGTGAAACATCTGGATTTCCGGCAGGTTTTCTATAAGTTTTAATGTATTTACCCCTAACTCTTCAGGACATATGGCATCTTCGGAATCGCTGGAAAATATTACAGGAAACTCCCCCTCCGATTGCGTTAACAGAATCTGCAGTTTTTTTGAAGAAAGCAAATGTGCTTCGTCTACCAGAACTGCACTGTAATGTTTCAGCTCTGTATTTTCGGTCAACTGATTGTCCGAAAGAAAAGCAATACGTTGTAAACGTTTATGCAGTATTTTCCATTCTTTTCCGGCATTGCCGCAGTGAATCATGCATATCTGCTGACGCCTGGACAGTTTCATGGCGATATCATAGAGAAGCAATGTTTTTCCTGTTCCGGGAAGTCCGGTAAAACAGAAATATTCGAACCGGCTGATACGGAGTTTCTTTAAGATCTGGCGCTGGATATCCCGCTGCTGGGAAGTCAGGAAGTATTCTTTTTTCAGGAAACGGGCCGGTTCTGTGATGGGGGAAATCAGATATAGTTCGGCCTGAAACAGATCGTCAATATTCCCCTGATAATCACTGCTCTCCTTTTGCAGTGATCCGCACAGCTCTGTCCAGTCGGCTTCTGCAATATAATCATGATTGGTAAGCCTGACAAGGCGATTCTGACTGCTGATATACGTATAAGACTGTATGGAGCGTCCGAGAACGGAAAGGTAATAACGGTTCTGCATAAGCTGTTTACGAATTGCCTCCTCAGATACAGCTCCGCTTTTCAGTTCAATATTTATGATCTGGTCGTCTTTGATCTGGAGAAGATCAAATTCTTTCCCGAGTTTTGGAATCTGGTAGGAATAGAAAAAGCGCAGGGAACAGACTTTAGTCATATGCGATTCTAACTGGCGTACCAGTGCTTTCATACTCTGCAGTTCCCATTCCCGTATTTTGAGGAAATATTCCCGGCCGGATAACTGACGTTCCAGTTTTGACAGAGAATCTTTATTCTGATTTCTCGTAAGTGCATATATGGATATTGATTTCATAACTTTTACCTTTCATTTTGCCGGAATTCTTTTATACTATTATAGCAAATATCAGCAATTGCAGGTAGCCCGAAAACAAAAAACAGCCAGGTGAATTTTTCCCTGGCTGTTTTCCCCATCTGAATCAGATTCAGAAATTGTTTTAGAATATTTATTTTATATTGTGGTTTGGCTGAATTACTCAGCTACAGCGATAGCTTCCACTTCGCAGAGTACGTTTTTCGGAAGCTGTTTTACAGCAACGCAGGAGCGGGCCGGTTTGCTTGTGAAGTATTTCTCATACACAGCGTTGAATACTGCGAAATCTGCCATATCAGCAAGGAAGCATGTAGTCTTGATAACATTGTCAAATGTAAGTCCGGCTTCTTCAAGAATTGCTCCTACGTTCTTGCAGGACTGCTCTGCCTGTGTTTCGATTTTATCGCCTGCAACTTCACCTGTAGCCGGGTCTACCGGAATCTGACCGGATGCAAATAAGAAGTTTCCTGTCATTTTTGCCTGAGAATATGGTCCGATTGCTGCTGGTGCTTTTTTTGTTTCAAGTGTTTTCATGAGTGAATTCCTCCCGTACGATTTAGTGTGATTGATTGTCTGTATCTGTATCCATATCTTACCACCAAAAAAATATTTAGTCAACGGCAAAAAAATTGTCACATGGAAATTTCCTCTTTTATTAATGAAAGAAAAGATGAAAAATACTGACGATAATCTGATCAGTGGAAGCTCTTGAGCCAGTTTACCAGAGAGTCATACCAGATATTATCATATACTGTTTTCTTCATCTGGTCTGTAACAAGGCCGTTACCTGCCATTTTGGCAAGGATTGCCTGCTGTAATTCATCTACAGTCATGTCTTCCGGGGATTTATTCATATCTACAATTACTGTCTTTTCCTTTTCAGCAGCGGCTTCCGTATTTTCCGGAAAACTGTTTTCTGCTGATGTGGCTGAAGTATCGGAAGTTTTTTCGGGCTGAATATCTTCTGCTTTTGCTGCTGCGGTTTCTTCTGCTGCGGTTATTGTTTTCTGTGCAGGAGACTCAGTCTGTGTGGAAGTTGTTTCTTCTGTTTCTTCCTGTACTTTTTCGATATCTGCAGTTTCTGTTTTTACTGGTATATATTCTGGCATTTCACCCGCCGGAACCCAGATTTCACCGCTGTTTGCGGCTACTGTTACATTGATACGTCCACCCTGAACAGGTACTTTACGGCCTGTGAGGGTTCCGATATATTCTGCGCCGTTTCCTGCCGGAAGGCTCATATCTGCTGCATTATCATCGTTATTTACGGTAACGATCACACGTATTCCGTCAAGGTCACGGGCAAATGCAAACTGGCGGTTGGTAAGCTGAAGTTCAGCGTAGCTTCCGTAGCTTAATGCAGGTGTATGCTGTCGTATCTTTCCAAGAGCTGCGATCAGGGCTGTACATGGATTCTTCTGTACTGCATCTGCATAGTCTTTGATATCCAGAGCCGGTCTGAGGCTGTCATCGGAGAATTTCTCTTTCTTTCCTTCAATACCGAACTCAGAACCGTAATAGATACTTGGTACACCCGGAAGTGTATAGAGTAAGACATGAACAGGTGCAAAATGTGCTTTATTTGAAAGCTTGGTATAAATACGTTCTACATCATGGTTGTCCACAAAGTTATAGAGATCAAGATTTCCCATATTCTGGAGATATTTTACAGTATGTGCGATCTCGAAATAGTTATGATCGTTATGTCCGCTGTAGAGTGCTTTATGCAGGGCATAGTTTGTTACACTGTGGAGCGTTTCTCCATTTACCCATCTGCTGTAATCGCCATGGATCACTTCGCCCATAAGCCAGAAATCTTCCTTTACTTCTGCTGCTGTACGGCGCAGGGCACGCATGAAATCAAAATCAAGGACATCTGCCGCATCCAGACGGATTCCATCTACATCAAATTCTGCTACCCAGAAACGGATCACATCACAGATGTAATTTTGTACTTCCGGGTTTCTTTGGTTTAATTTTACCAGAAGGTTGTATCCACCCCAGTTTTCATAGGAGAAGCCGTCATTGTATTCCGTATTCCCTCCGAAGTTCACATTGCAGTACCAGTTGAGATATCTGGAATGTTCGCGGTTTTGCTGAATATCTTTAAATGCAAAGAAATCACGGCCTGTGTGATTGAATACACCATCGAAAATAACTTTGATCTCTTTTTCATGACAGGCTGCCACGAAGTTTTTAAGGTCTTCGTTGGTTCCGAGACGGGAATCCAGCTTTTTGTAATCTGTGGTTTCATAGCCATGTCCTACACTCTCGAATAAAGGTCCGATATATAATGCTGTACATCCGATTTCTCTGATGTGGTCAATCCATGGAAGTAATGTGTTCAGACGGGAAACAGGAGCACTGTAGTCATTGTGCTTCGGCGCACCGGTTAAACCCAGTGGATAGATGTGATAGAAAATTGCCTCATTATACCAGCTCATAAATGACACCTCTGTTTTTAAATTTATAATTTCAATTTTATGGGGATTTTTTTACCCTGATATCATACAGGAAAGAAAATAATTAGATAAACTGTATTAAAGTTGAAATTATATTCATACGATTCTTATAATAACAGATTTTTCAGACAGAATCCAGTTTTTTTTCAATTTTGGCTTGTATATCTCAGAATTTTGGCATATTCATGCCAAAACACCTCGCGGGATAGTGATGTATGAACAGTAACTTAAAATTTACTCTACAAAAAAATCTACTTAAGGTATATAATATTGCTGTAAATAATCTGGATATGCATAGAAATAGAAAGAAACAAACATAGATAAGCAAGGAGAATATAAACTATGAGACATATAGATGAAATTCAGATTGCCGGAACTGCAATCCTGCTTTGTGGCGCGATGTTTGCGGTTTCTGCTGTGGCACCTACCGGTAATACAGTGTCAAAAGCTGTTACAAACTTTACGGAAGCTCCGGAAACTGCTGCTGAGGCTCAGGCACAGGCAGAAGCTCAGGCTGAGGAGGATGGATTTACCATTTACACTCAGGAAAGTAACTATGATGATTCTGATTATGACAACAGTTATAATGATACTTCTTACGATGACTCTTCTTACAATACTGATACGACGCAGGACGGTTCTCTGGATGATACAGGGCAGGAGAATGATAATACAGATACAGGAGATGGATCTTCTGATGATGGAAGCAGTGATCAGACATCGTCTGACGATACAGGGAATGATTCTTCCGATCAGATTGATTATCCCAGTGACGACAATTCCGGTGACGAGACAGATGGTTCTCTGGATAGCTCTGACACATGGGAAGATAACGGAGAAGAAGTTCAGCAGATAGAGTATTAATCAATCTGACGCAGGACTTCACGCTAAAGCATTTTTCAACCCGCTTCAAGATAGACTGGATTATTTGTATTATTTTACGAAATTACTATAATTATGTTTTTGTTTCTCAATAAATGGTATAATCAAACTGTTATTAACATTCAGGAGGCTTTTTATGAAGAAACAAAACAGGTTACTATCACTAATTCTATCTCTGTTCCTTCTGCTGTTTACCTTAGTTCCGCAATCAGCACTGACGGTAAAAGCTGAAGGCAACAGTGAGATGGCAGTTCATTTTATTGACGTTGGACAGGGAAATGCCATCTTAGTACAGTCCGGAGGACAAAATCTTTTGTACGATGGCGGGGATCAGAGCCATGCTGATCTGATCATCTCCTACTTACAGGAACAGAATGTGGAAAACATTGACTATATGATCGCTTCTCACTATGATGAAGATCATATCGGCGGTCTTGTTCCATGTATAGACAATTTCTCTGTAAGTAATATATTCGGGCCAGACTATGTACATACTTCAAATTTATTCAATAATTTTATGAATACTGCCACTGCAAATGCAATTATCGTACAGTATCCTTCTGTAGGTGAAACATTTGATTTTGGCACCGGAAGTTTCACTGTTCTTGCACCGAATGGTATCAGCCAGAACAGTAATGATAACTCTCTTGTAATCAAACTTGAAAATGGTTCAAATAGCTTTATTTTTACCGGAGATGCAGAGGAAACCAGTGAACAGGATATGATCAGTACTGGTATGAACCTTGACTGCGATGTTCTTTCTGTTGGTCATCATGGGTCTGCAAGTTCAACTACCTGGGATTTCCTTGAGGCGACTTCTCCATCTTACGCAGTCATAAGCTGCGGAATCAATAATCAGTATAATCATCCGTCAGCAGATACAATGGGACGTTTATCAGATATGGGAATCCCTGTATTCCGAACAGATAAACAGGGTACGATCATTGCAGTCTCCGATGGAACAAATATTTCCTGGTCACAGGAGCCATGCAATGATTATTCTTCCGGAGACTCCTCTGTAAATGCTTCTGCAGGTGGCACTGGTGGAAACTCCTGGCAAGAAGAAACTACCACTTCTGATCCGGTACCTGAACAGGAAGAATCCAACAATGCAGATCTAGGAACAATGGTATGGATCCCTGCAACCGGCGAAAAATATCACAGCATTCCCAACTGTGGAAGAATGAACCCGGATACAGCCAGACAGGTATCCAAATCAGAAGCCGAGGCTATGGGATACGGACCTTGCAGTAAATGTTACTGATAAACAAAAACAGCCGCATTTGCGGCTGTTTTGTTAAAATCCTTCCTGTCTGCGTACTTTCCAGAGTTTTGCACGTTTCTGTGCAGCTTCATTCTCTATCTGCTGAGTAACTCCCTCAATGATAAGTCCCGGTACTTCCACAGGATGCTGATGTTCATCTGTTCCAACCATAATAAAATATGCGCGGTTGATCATGGTTCTGGTTCCATCAAGGGCTTCACAGTAAGTATCAATACGTACTTCCATAGAAGAACGTCCCACATGTGTAAGCCGTCCGATGAGAACGATGGTATCGTTCACTCTGGCTCCGGCTTTGAAATACATATTGTCTACTGCAACAGTTACCACATTCATTTCCGCATGACGCTTGGCAACAATACCTGCTGTTTCATCAATCCATGCAAGCAGCTGTCCGCCAAACAGATAACCTGCGGCATTCAGACACTTTGGCATTAATAAATGAGACTGCTCTGTTAAGGAGTCCTCAACTCGTTTCATTTTTCTTTCTGACATTTCTTTTCTCACTTCCCCTTTATCATGCTTTCTGTTGGCTATTATAGCACGTTCCATGATTTTGTGTTATATTTTTCATAATTTTCCTTCTGTATAATTTTAAAGCGTTATCACTTTAATATGATTGTATGAAAAAAAATACAATCTTTATCTTGCCTTTCCCATCACTTTACTGTACAATGTTTAAATAGGTACAAATACAAATGTTCGCCATAGTAAAACACTGATCGCAAGGATGCATCTGCAATTCACTGTATCAGTGTTTTTTAATAAAATTCACTATAATATGCATTATTTACGAGTATTGCTATAAGTGAATTTGCGAGTATTGCTGTAGATAAATAACGGGGAAATGAGGAATGATATTATGGAAAAACATGAAATGATGAGTCTGGAAGATTCCGGACAGCTTCGTGACAAAATGAGATTCTTTGAACAGGAACTGCTCAAGAATCATCATATCGATCCAAATCTGTATGTAGAATATAATGTAAAAAGAGGTCTTCGTGACTCCGCAGGTAAAGGTGTCCTGACCGGTCTTACAGAGATTTCTGATGTTAATGGTTATAATCTGATCAACGGCAGACAGATTCCGGCTGATGGACGTTTATACTATCAGGGAATCAATGTACAGGATATCATCAGTGGTCTGAACGGAAGACGTTTTGGATTTGAAGAAACAATTTATCTTCTGATCTTCGGTAAGCTCCCTGATAAGGAAGAACTTTCCAGATTTCTGGATATGATGTCTGATATGGAGGAGCTTGGCGGTCGTTTTGTCCGCGATGTTGTTATGAAGGGAACCAATGCCAATATTATGAATGCCATGCAGCGTTGTGTTCTGGCTCTCTATACATATGATGACAATCCGGAAGATATTTCTCCTGAAAATGTACTTCGTCAGTCTCTGGAACTGATTGCAAAGCTTCCTGAAATTGCCGTATATTCTTACCATGCATATCGCCATTTCAGAAAGGATGATACCTTATTTATCCGTAATCCGCAGAAGGGGCTTTCTCTTGCCGAGAACATTCTTCTTATGCTTCGCCCGGATGGAAAATACACAGAACTGGAAGCAAAAGTTCTGGATATTGCACTGATTCTGCATGCTGAGCATGGTGGCGGTAATAACTCCACTTTCACCACTCATGTGGTAACTTCTTCAGGAACAGATACCTACTCTTCTACTGCTGCATCCATCGGATCTCTGAAGGGACCTCGTCATGGTGGAGCAAACCTGAAAGTTCAGAATATGTTTGCTGATCTGAAGTCTCATGTAGATCAAGATCACTGGGATAACGAAGATGAAATCATAACTTACCTCAAGAAGGTTCTGAATAAAGAAGCATTTGACCATGCAGGGCTGATCTATGGTATGGGGCATGCAGTCTATACACTTTCCGATCCTCGAGAAGTGATTCTGAAACGCTTTGCCCAGGCACTTGCTGAGGAAAAGGGAATGACAGAGGAATTCGAGCTTTATAACAGAGTAGAAAATATTGCCGGCAAACTGATTATGGAACATAGAAAACTGTTTAAGAATGTCTGCGCAAATGTGGACTTCTACAGTGGATTTGTATACAGCATGCTTGGTATTCCGGAAGAATTATTTACTCCGATCTTTGCTATTGCACGTATGCCGGGCTGGAGTGCTCACCGTCTGGAAGAACTGATTAATGCAAATAAGATCATTCGTCCTGCTTACAAATATGTAGGACATCATACAGATTTTGTTGCTTTTGACGAAAGGTAAACAGATGAAACTTATTACTGGCTGCGGTTCATTCCGCAGCCGTTTTATTATGTCACTAAAGTGAGCTTCCCGCAGGAAGAGAATCCTGCGCTACTGTCCACTGGTAATATCCTTTCTCGTAAAAATATAATTTGCATTTGTTGTATGAGGTCTGTATAATCAAAATAAATCCGAAAAAGGAGGTATTCTCTATGGCAAAAGAACAGATTGCGGTTGCAGAACTGGTTTTAAATATGATCCTTGGAAAGACAGGCGGTACACGGGTAGATTATTTCCCACAGAAACCGGATTTTCCGTTTGATGCAGTTTATGAGCAGGCATTTGTACGTGCCACACCGGAGAGTCAAGGAATCTCCTCTGATCTGTTTGCTGCCCTTCTTCGGGAACTGGATGCTTCCAAAGATACAGAAATGCATCATTTTATGGCACTGCGTCATGGCAAGGTAATCTGTGAATGTAATTTTGCACCATACCCTAAAGGAATGTGGCATATTACACATTCCATGTGCAAGAGCATCACAGGTATGGCAATCGGCATGTTGATCGAAGAGGAAAAATTAAAACTCGATGAAAATATTTATGACATTTTTCCGGATCATATAAATGCCTTTTCAAAGATTTTCCGCCCTGTGATCACAGTAGAGAATCTGCTGACCATGACAAGCGGCGTAACTTTTAATGAATCAGGTATCGTGTCCGGAAATGACTGGCTTGGAAGTTTTCTGAATGCATCTGTCAATGGAAAACCCGGAACAGAGTTTCAATATAACAGTCTGAATACTTATGTTCTTTCTGCAATCGTGACGAAACGTACAGGAGAAACCCTGACCGAATATCTGACTCCGAGACTGTTTGATCCTCTTGGTATCACGAAATATTACTGGGAAACCTGTCCGAAAGGAATTACAAAAGGCGGCTGGGGACTGTTTCTCTGTGCAGAAGACATGGCAAAACTTGGCCAGCTGTATCTTCAGAGGGGAAAATGGAATGGTCAGCAGCTGGTGTCTGAATATTGGATAGAAATATCTACGGCACGACATCTGAAAACTCAGAATGACACCTATGGATATGGATATCAGCTATGGATGGAACAGCGCCCGGGAAGCTTTGAATATAACGGAATGTTGGGACAGAATGTTATTATTTATCCGGATATGGATATGGTTCTTGTCACAAATGCTGGAAATAAAGAAATGTTTCAGGACTGTATCATGCTGAATATCATTCGGAAATATTTCCCTGTTAATTATCATCCCGCCGATGTTCTACCTGAGAATCCGCTCTCCTATAGTCTTCTGAAACGGTTGTGCGGAGAACTGGAAAATGGAGAAAATAATAACAGAAGTACTTCTCTGCGCGGGAGATGGAAAAGAAATGTAGTTTCCAGAAGGAAGCATTCAGATAAAAAGTACAGCTACCGTATTTCAGCAGCCGTTAATCGCCCATCTGATCATCACAGTTTTATGCGGGCTGTAAGCGGCAGAACTTATGTTATGGAACAGCAGAATATTGGAATTGCGCCGTTGTTTGTGCAGGTATTCCACAATAATATGACAGATGGTATTTCTGAAATTTCTTTTACTTATGATGCGGGAAACTTTTACGTTTCTTTTACCGAAGGTGAGGTAATCCATAAACTTCCTGTTGGATTTGGAAGGGCTGCGGATGGATGTGTTGATCTTCATGGAGAACATTACCTTGTAGCTACACTGGGAGAATTTGCAAGAGATGAAAACGATATCCCTGTGTTAAAACTGGAGGTTACTTTTATCGAAGAATGTGTGAAACGAAAGGCGCACATTTTCTTTCATGAAGATAATGGAATTGAAATCAGATGGAACGAAACACCCGGCAAAAAAATGATTCTGGCAGGACTGAGTTCTATTACTGAAGAACTGTCAGGAAACTTCCTGTATAATTCGCTTCTGGGAGATCATAATATTACGACAGAACTGCTGCACCGGCTTATGGAACAAACGATTGAGCCTGCTGTAAGGGGATATCTGAAGAGACCGGAAGAAACAGGCAGTATTGATACGGATGAGTGAATATAATAAAGTCTCATATACAAAAATGCATTTCTCACTAAACGATTCAGATGAGAAATGCATTTTGCATTTTACAGGTTTATTTTATTTATGGTATGTATTATTTACGCGGATTGCCATAGTTCTGTTTAGTCCTGTTTCACATTGAAAGCTTTCATTCCCGGATATACTGCGCTTGCGCCGAGTTCTTCTTCGATACGGAGAAGCTGGTTGTATTTTGCAACACGTTCGGATCTGCTTGGAGCTCCGGTCTTAATCTGGCAGGTGTTCAGTGCCACTGCAAGGTCTGCGATTGTTGTATCTGCTGTCTCGCCGGAACGATGAGAAGAAATTGCGGTGTAGCCTGCTTTGTGAGCCATTTTAATTGCTTCCAGTGTTTCAGATACGGAACCGATCTGGTTTAATTTAATCAGGATCGCATTACCTGCGCCAAGGCTGATACCTTTTGCAAGTCTCTCTGTATTTGTAACAAACAGGTCATCACCGACAAGCTGTACTTTGTCGCCAAGTCTTGCTGTAAGTTTCTGCCATCCTTCCCAGTCTTCTTCATCCAGACCGTCTTCGATGGAGATGATCGGATATTTCTCGCACAATTTAGCCCAGTGCTCAATGAGCTCTTCGGATGTATACTCTGTTCCTGCTTTTGGAAGTTTGTAGTATCCTTTGCCTTTTTCGCTCTTCCATTCAGAGGAAGCTGCGTCCATAGCAATCTTGAAGTCTTTACCTGGTTCATATCCGGCTTTCTTAACTGCTTCAAGAATTGTTTCGATTGCTTCTTCATCAGATTTCAGTGCAGGTGCGAAACCACCTTCATCACCTACTGATGTTGCAAGTCCGCGTTCTTTCAGGATAGAAGCAAGTGCGTGGAAGACTTCTGCACACCATCTTAAGCATTCTTTGAAGGAAGGTGCTCCAACTGGCATGATCATAAATTCCTGTACATCAAGACCGGATGATAATGCATGGCATCCGCCGTTTACGATGTTCATCATTGGTACAGGGAGGCGGTTTCCGGATACTCCGCCCAAGAAACGATACAGCGGAATTTCAAGAGAGGCAGACGCTGCTCTGCAGCATGCGATAGATACTGCAAGGATTGCATTTGCTCCAAGTTTGGATTTGTCTTTTGTTCCGTCTGCTGCGATCATAGCTGCATCTACTGCATAGATATCGCCTGCATCGAGACCTTCGATTGCCTCGTTGATTGTTGTGTTGATGTTCTCTACTGCTTTCTGCACACCTTTTCCAAGGTAACGAGCTTTATCTTCATCTCTTAATTCCAGAGCTTCGAATTCTCCTGTAGATGCACCGCTTGGAGCAGTTCCTCTTGCAACAGTGCCATCCATCAGATATACTTCTGCTTCTACTGTCGGGTTTCCTCTGGAATCCAGAACTTCTCTTCCAATTACTTTCTCAATTTCTAAGTACATGATAAATCCCCTTTCTGGTTTTGCATTTGGACCCCTGGTACACCGCAACTGGGATGTACCAAGTGGATCATATCTGAGGTACGGTTTTTCAGCAGAACCGTGATTTCAGCAAATACAGATCTGATCCAGTGTTCCGAAGGTTTCAGCAGGTCTTCGGATGGAGTTCAAATGATTTAATTCACGCGAGAGTTTACTGTATCTAACTCTATTGGTTAGTATATTCTAACTTTTGTGAAAATGCAAGAGGAAAATTTGAAAGATATTGAGAAAGTATTTCAGAAAAATTTGAAATTATATTTACGTTTAATATCTTTTGTTTGTGGATAGAAAAAGATATTAAAATAAAAAATCTTCAGATATCTAAAATTTTTCGTAATATCTGAAGATTCTTATACTATACAAACAAATATTTAATTAGTGAGGGCATGTTACATATGTAATAGTTTTATAGAGTTTAGCATTGGCTCGATAACCACATTTTTCACATTTCTGGCATGTATATAATTTAACAGTACATCCTCCAGATGCATTCTTAGCATGAGAATAAAAAGTGCCATCGACCATACTATGTGTACACAGTGCATAAGTATCTGTATCTTCTTGACACATTACTTGAACACCATCAGCTCCGATGAATATACTGTCGCATTGAGAAAAGTCAAGTGAATTTACAATCGTTTCATCATCCATATAAATATCTCCAAAATCATTTAATGAATCATCAGACATAAACTCTTCAAAGCTTTCATCAGATGATGGCGCAGGCGCATACGCCATTACCGTCCCGGCACTCGCCACAACTGTCAACGCCGACACTGCCACCATAATTCCTCTCTGTAACATCCCTTTTCTCTTTTCCTTCATCATGTAGTTGATCCTCCTTTTTAATGTTTTAAAATCCTTTCCTTCCTTATTGCTTTTATGTCCGGAAAGGTTATTTTTCCACACAGCTGGACGTATATCAGAAGTTGAAGCTTCTAATACCAGCAAACTTGCATAGTCATGACGTTTTTCTTTTGTACAGCCATCGACGGCTGCACTATCACTGACTATTTCTGCTGTATCTATGTAAAGGAAAAGTAAAAGATATGCCACCGGATTCATCCAATGTAAACACAGAACGAAAAGGCATAAAAGTTTTACTAAATTGTCATGATTTTTCAAATGTGTATGTTCATGCTTATATACCATAATAAAATCAGGATGCAGAGGAAAACTCTCTGGAAACACAATCTTCTGACGGAAAAATCCAATGGTACATGGACCACAGATCTCATCTGGAATCAGATAATAGGTGAGATTATCTTCTGGATTTTCAATCTTTTCAAAGATATAGTTCCGTATAGAATGTGCACCTCTCCAGTATTTAACAATCTCATAGATTGCAAAGATAATAATTCCTGTTAACCAGATTCTGGCAAATAGATTAAACCATTGAGGTATCCATATGTACTCACCCTGCTTTTCACTCCAGAAAGCCAGAGAACCTGACAGATAGGAATCAGCTTTTCTACCAATTAACATTGTTTCTGGAAGTGCATCTTTTGGAAGCAAATATTTAACCAACTGCACAGGTACCAGATAAAAGAACACACCTGTCAGTAGTAATCTTCTTCCAAGAATGTAATTATAATTTTCACGCTGAATCACATATAAAAGCAAACAAATCACAACAGGAATACTTCCTGAAATGGACATACAGACTAACAGTTCCATTTAAAACATCACATCATTTCTTCTTAATGTATTCTAATAAGAATTCTTTCTCTTCCTCTGTAAGGTTCTTATCAGAGATCAGAGCACTGACAAGGGTTTTCATATCAGAGACTGTATATCCTGATACGGATGGTTTTGAAATCTGTATAGATTTGACAGTTTCCGTCTCGCCCTTTTCTTTAGCAAATTTGTTTAATTTATCATACAGATAACTGTTTCTCAGTCCAAGGATAAACATAGTTCCCGGATAAAGTAAAGATACTGTTGCAGCACCGATCATATATAAGGTAAATTTATGTGTATCGTCTACAGGAGGTTTGCTCATAAAATTGATAAAGAAGCAAATACCGGAACATAAGGTAAATAAAATCCAGCAGACAAGTTCTATTTTTCTTTTCATTCTTTCATCTCCTGATTAATCAGGCAGATAGAGTCATTTGTCTCACCTGATTCGGTTAAGTAATTGTAAATTTCTGTCACTTCTTAACTACAAATAGTCTACCATGTTTTGTACAAATTAAGCAACTGATTTTTTGGAATTTTTCAGACTTTTTAACGCCATTATTCGAGATTTGTCGAGAAATCAACTTGTTGGCACAGAGAAAGCCAGGCAAAAACTGCAGTATAATCTGCAAAGTTTCTGCCTGGTTTTTTAATAGGTTTATGATTTAATGATATTTACTGAACATGTTCATTATTTATGAAAAAATGAAAACAAACCTTTCTTTTTTTCATAAGGTTGTGAACTGATACCTTTTACTTCATATCCTGTTGCGCTGATGGCTGTTTTTAGCTTTGCTTCGTCTACAGGTTTCTCTGAAATGATCACAGTTTCCCCTTTGCTGTGGGAAGAAGTAACTTTATCTACCTGAAAGACTTTTCTCACTGCATCGTTTACGTGAGATTCGCACATTCCGCACATCATACCGTCTACTTTTACAGTTGTTTTAATCATATTGTTGTCCTCCATTTTTATGTTATAAGTTAGAAAAAAGCTAACAGAACTTATAGCATATGATTTTTTCTCTTGCAATAATTTTATGCCAATGCCTGGACAAGAGCTTTCTGAATTGCTCCAAGGATTCCCTCTGAGGAATAAGTGGCGCCGCTTGCAGCATCAATTCCGTCTGCTGACTGATTTCCCATGATCTGCGGATAAATAGTTTCCCATGCATAATCAAAGTACTCCGGTGAATCACTGTTACTCTGTTCAATGGAAGCAATCTGACCGCCCTGAATCGTTACGGTTACATTTACTCTTCCACTGTATCCGTAGCTTGAGCCTGTATAAGTTCCGTCAATATATGGTCCTGTAGGTTCCGGCGTAGGCTCCGGAGTCTCTTCCGGTGTTGGTGTGGGAGCTGGTGTTTCCTCTGGCGTTGGAGTAGCTTCCGGAGTCGGAGTTTCTTCCGGTGTCGGGGTTGCCTCAGGAGTTGGCGTAACTGTTACTTCTGGTGTTGGAGTTGGTGTCACTTTTGTGGTGCCTTTTTCTGCCTGTTTCAGAATATCTTTCATTGCATTTATGATACCCTTTGAAGAGTAAGTTGCACCGCTGACAGTATCAATGCCATCGACAGACTGATTCTGAATGATTTCATTTTCCAGGATATCCCATGCTTTCTTAAAGAACACAGGGGTATCTGTATGCTCTGCTTCCAGAGACTTGATTACACCTTTTTTAATCTTAGCTGTCAGCGTAATTGTTCCACTGTATCCTTTTCCGGTTCCTGTATAGGTTCCGTCTTTGTAAATCTGCTCTTCTCCCGGCTCCTTTGTTGGAGAAGGTTTCTTAGTAGGTTTCGGTGATGGAGTGGGAGTTGGCGTAACAACTGCCTGGTTTCCTGACGGAATTGCCTGTGACAATGCATTCTGAACCGCAGTAATAATTCCGTTTGAAGAATAAGTGGCACCACTAACTGCATCTACATTCGGAGACTGGCTGGAAATAATTCTGCTGATCACACCCTGTGCATTTGCAAAATAGGAGGCTGTTTCATTTGATGCATCTACAATATTGATAGCTGCAATTTTATGGTCAGTGACAGTTACCTGAACAGTGATCGTTCCTCCGAAACCGGTGCCGGAGCCTGTAT
This sequence comes from Blautia sp. 1001283B150304_161114_C9, assembly GCF_015668165.1. NCBI lineage: Bacteria > Bacillati > Bacillota > Clostridia > Lachnospirales > Lachnospiraceae > Blautia > Blautia sp. 1001283B150304_161114_C9. The sequence continues at coordinate 63,459 of NZ_JADPGO010000021.1, forward strand.
AGGTACCGTCTGTATATCCACCGGCGGGAACTTCTGTAGTCGGTGTGACTGTGCTTCCTGCACCACCCCCTGCTGTACCTCCATTTGCAGAGGAACCTGTAGATGAATTTTTCTTTGTTCCTGTTTTAATCTTACTTGTTTTCTTTGTCTTTTTTGATGTTTTTGAAATTGAGGTTCCATTGGTTTCAGAAGAGTCCTCTGAATCAAAATCCTTACCTGCAGTTCCGTGCGAAATCAATTCTTTAATCTCGCCGGTAGACATAATATTATTATCAGAAACCGATGCAGTTTCCACAGGACTTTTATTTGCCTGATAACAGGTTACACAGACTGCAGCAAAAACTGCTGCCGCAGGAATAAGCTTTAACCATGGACGGAAACTGTCCTGTTTTGGTTTCATTTCCGGAGTCTTATTATTTTTCTGCTCATTATTTTTGTCCATAGATTCCTCCTTCTTCAATAGTTTGTTTCAGGTAATCATATTCAAGTGATTACTGTAATAACTGTATAAAGGTTTACAGCTGAAAAGAAATCCTGCCCTTTCTGTGGGATACAGGATTTCTTTTCTCTTGTCTGCGAATCCGATTGCAAATATCCGCCCGGCTTCAGTCAGGTCAGATTATTTTACAGTTACTTTAACTGTTTTGGTTACACCATTGCATGTTACTGTGATTTTGGCAGTACCCTTTTTAATACCCTTAATTGTACCATTGGATGATACTGTAGCAATTTTCTTGTTGCCGGATTTGTATGTAACTTTTCCTGACGGAGCTGCTTTTGCTGTGATCTTAGTTGTTTTACCGACTTTTACAGATGCAGATGTTTTGTTCAGTGTAAGAGTTGGATTTTTAACTGTTACTTTGCAGGTTACCTTTACATCTCCGCATTTAGCTGTGATGACTGCACTACCTTTTGCTTTTGCAGTAACTTTACCGGTTGTTTTGTTTACGGCTGCAACTTTTGGGTTGCTGGAAGTAAATGTAACTTTTGGTGCATCTGCTCCTGTTACAGTTGCCTTCAGTGTAGTTGTTTTTCCTTTGTAAACAATGGCTGTTTTCTTGTTGAGAGTTACTGTTACCTTCGTATCTGCTTTAACAAGAGCCTCTACTGCTGCGTTCAGATGAGTTGTAGCTTCATCAACCTCTGCCTGAGTTGGCTTTTCTTTTGCAAGAAGATCCTTTGCTTCCTGAAGCTCTAACTGCATTGCCTTCCAGGAATCTGCTGTGTAATCTGCTTCTTTTAAGGCTTCTGCTTTTTCTACTGCTGCTTTTAATGCTGTTGTATCTGCTTCTCCTGCTTCCGGTTTTACGATGTTTGCATCTGTTGCATTAACTTCAAATACAGTATCTGCATATCCCATTGCATATACGGTGATTTTCCATTTGCCGGTTCCATCTGTTCCTTTTGGAAGCTGGCAGCGGTAGGAATCTGTCAGACCAAGCTGGATTCCCATTGCCTTGTGCATCCAGTTATCTGCTGCAAATTTTGTTCCGTAAGATGCCAGAACTTTATTACCATTTCCGTAGTAATCCCATTTTACAGCATACATTTTAGCACCAAGAGCACCATATCCGTCACCTGTAATATCTACTCTTAAGAATTCGCCGTAACTTCCACTTGCTTCTTTTACTGTTGCGGTAACATTGGTTGCTGTCTGGAGTGCCTGATCTTTAAGTCCGGAACCTGTACCGTTTGTTCTGGCCTTGAATGTGAATGTTCCATCGGAACCTTTTACAGCTTCTTTTAAGCCGTTTGTTTCAGCGGTAACATCAGCAACTGCACTATAGGACTGCAAATTGTTTTCTCCAAATCCTCCGGCAACTGTGCTTCCGTCTTCCACAACCTTGAACTGGGATTTGAAAGCTTCATAGTCTTCTGCTTTTACTGCGACAGGTACATATTTCAGGCCTACTACGTTATAATGGTCGAATTCTACAACACTTCCATCAGCTTTTGTAATCTGTCCTCTTTCAGGCTGATTCAGCTTTACAGTTGTTCCGTCTGTAAGAACTGCATCATTAGCTGAGGTCCAGTAGGAAATCTCATAAGAATCGCCGTTTTTGTCATACATGATTGCTTCACATTGGTAGCTTCCTCTGTGCAGGCCATGGTTTACAGTAGCTCTGGTTACTGTGTCGAAACCGCCTTTGTCAAGTTCATCATGGCTGTCTTTTGTTCCATTGGAAGCTGTGTTTGCAGCATTATAAACTCCCTCAGATGCCCAGTACTGTGCCCATGTCAGACCTGCATAGACATATTTGTAGCCTGTTTCTGCTGTTGCAGCGAATTCATCTTCTGCTGCTGCCTGATCGTCAACAAAAGGTGTTTCCTCATCGCCTGCAAAAGCATCAGCGGTGTCATCTGCTGCATCAAACTCATCTGTCTGTGCCTCAGTCTCCACAGCAGTATCAGATGTAAAATCCGCAGCCATAACCGGTAATCCTGAAACCATCATTGCTGCACTTAAAATTGCAGGAGCTGCCATTTTGATTAAATTTCCCTTGCGCATACCTTTAAATCCTCCTGAATATGAGTTAATAAATATATTTCCAAACTGTCCGGAAAACTGAAATTTTTGACAGTTCAGAGATCTTTATATAAGATAAACCTATTCACCGATGGAATAAGTATCTTTCAGTAATTGAAATCTTTCTTTCATGCCTTCCGTCATCCAGACATGATCAGAATCATCTACGAACAGTCCGTCTGCATTGTATTTCTTCAAAAGTTCTTCTGCCTTTTCTTTTCCCAGTACAAAGCATGCAGTGGAAAGTCCGTCTGCGTTCAGGCCGTCATCACACACAACCGTCACAGATGTGAGACCGCTTCTTGCAGGATATCCTGTAGCAGGATCTAGTATATGATGATATCGAACACCATCTTCTATAAAGTATTTTTCGTAATCTCCGGAAGTAGATAAAAATTCAGTACCATTCAGAGTAACTACTCCCAGGTAATCACCTTCTGTATCCCGCGGATCAGTGACAGCTACCTGCCAGGCAGAACCGTCAGGTTTGCTTCCATAGCTCATGACACTGCTGCCGCCGAGATTCAGGATCATACCGGATACATTTTTATCTGCATCAAGAATTTTCTTTGCTGCATCGCAGCCGATTCCCTTACCTGCAGCCCCCAGATCAAGGGTTACTTCCTCCGGCATGGTAACTTTATTTCCATCCAGAGTCACCTTGTCATATCCTACATTTTCAAGCAGGGAATTTAATTCATCATCTGAAGGAATGTGTGGGTCCTCTCCGTCAATGTCCCACAGGCGAATCACTCTTCCCATGGTAGGATCCATGGCTCCGTCAGAAGCTTTCGACAAATCCAGTACCTGTTTTAAACAGGTGGCAGTTTCATCAGATACCGTTGTTGTATTCCCGGCATTTTGATTGATCTGATATATCTGAGAACTTTCTTTTGTCCAGGAGATCCAGTTCTCTTCCACGTCTTTTAATGCAGAGATCACGTCTGCTGTGATATCCTCACCTGTTGTGTAAAGAGTCTCTGATACTACGGTGTCCATAGCAAAGTCTGTTTTGGTGTATGTGTTTATTTCAGAGTTTCCCCATGCAGTCCGGGATGTGCATAAAAGAGAGGCTGTAATGAAAAGTCCCAGTACAAAAGAGCGTCTGTTTGTCATATATTTTCTGATTCCTTATCCTCTTATTGTTGTTGTCAACTAACTCTATAGACTATATCACTGTATGGAGTGTATGTCTACCAATACAGTTAGTTCTTACTAATCATTTTTTCTCAATAAGTTAGCAGTTGCTAATTTTTATCAATAACAGTGCCTGTATGAATATTTTTCCTTGGGCAGACTGCAGTGCAGGCGTGACAGCAGATGCATTCCCCTGAATGTGCAGTATCACCGTCAATATCCAGGTGTGCCGGGCATCTCTTCTTACAGAGAGTGCACTTTGGCGCACAGTTTTGACGATTTCGTTTGAAAAGTGCTCCCGGTATAACTGGCATAATTGCAAATACTGCTCCCATAGGACAGAGAAACTGGCAGAAGAAACGCTCCTGTGTACACATTCCGACCATAATCAGGATCAGCAGAACTGTTCCCACAATGTAGGTAGATTTCGGCAGTCTGCCTGTTGTAAGCATGGAGAATACATCCCATGGACTCATTCCCTGTAATTTGGAATAGAATCCTGTTATGCAGGAAAGAAGCAGGAATGCAAGGAGTACATATTTTACTTTCTGTAATCTGTGCACCCATTCTTCCGGATATCCATGTTTTTTCTTTTTTCCAAAGCATTTCGCGCGGATAAACGCGGTAAGCTCATACAGAGCATCTCCCAACGAGCCAAACGCACAGGCATAACCGCAGAAATGACGTCCGAACAAAATAGTAATGATCAACAGTAATGCCGTAATATCCAGAAAAGAGTTCCAGGTTACGCTCTGCTGTCCTCCGATCGCAAGAAAGATAGTTTTGATTCCTGCAAATGCCGTAGAAAAAAGGGAGGGCGCTGCTATAAAAAATATAAGCTGTATGGCGGCACGGATCAGCCGTACCTTTCGTTGTTTCTTTTTCATGCGTTTTCCGCCTTTGATAATGCGTCATTTACTGCTTCTAAGATACCGGTAGAACTGAAAGTTGCTCCGGAAATGGTGTCAACATCTGTGCTCTGCTCGCTGATGATGCTGTTTATGACATTCTCGCCCTGTGACAGATAAGCACTGTCCTCACTCGGCGCACTGACTACACTGACTGCTGTAATAGTATCGTCTTCCAGTGTTACCTGGACTGTGATGGTTCCACCGTATCCGGTTCCTGAACCTTCAAAAGTACCGTTCTTATATACATTATCAGAATCATCGGCATCTTCAGAATCTGCCTGATCTGTATTTTCTTTATCCTCTGCAGAATCCTTTTCGAATTTATTATCAGCTTCTGAAGAGGCATCAGAAGAAGCATTACTTTCTGCTGCTGTTTTCTGTTCCTCATAAGTTTCCTTTAATGCTGTAAGGAGCTGTTCCTGCTGTTTCTCCAGACTCTCTGTTTTTGCAGTCAGGTCTGCAATATCCTGAGCCTGTTCTTTATCCTTTACTGTTCCGTTATAGAAAAATACCGCCATGATAATCAGCAAAAGTGCGATCAGACGCAGATAAAAGTTTTGATTATTCACGTTGTTTCCTCTCCTTCATTTTATTTTTGCCGGATATGATATCGGTTTTAAATGAAGCAAAACTTAATCATAACTAACTTTAAAAGTGTATCATTTTCGTATACAAAAATCTATATATAACAGATTCTGCTAATGTTGTTTTTTTCTCATTAAGATGACCCCGGAGCAAAATCCGAGGTCATTTATTGTGTGAATTATTTACCTGTTATCGTTTATTTTACTTTTACTGTAAATACTTTCTTAACACCGTTGCAGGTTACTTTGTATTCTCCGCAAGATGCAGCATCAATGGCAACGGTCTTTGTCTGGGCACCTTTCATTACTGAGAAAGAATAGCTGCCGTCTGCATTTACAGTAAGTTCTTTGTAATAAGACGGTGTTTCGCGTGACATGCTCCCGCCACTTAAATCTCACAGATTTTGAAGTGGGGGCTTCCTGCTCGATTACCCTTCAGGGCAAAGCTAAAACAGGCTATCCCCGCGTGTCCCGCGGTTCTTTTTTATCCGGTTACGGATCTTTTCTGTGCTATTATGCACATTTTTTATATATTCTTTTTCCTTCTTTCAGAATAT